>JAYVVD010000401.1:0-3306 GCA_043787295.1 Ferruginibacter sp.
TCTTTGACAAGTTTTTTTACCGCATCCTGCAAGGCTCGGTCTGCATCACTTCTTTCTAAATAAGTTTTATTACTGCCGCAGGATGATAAAATTACAATTGCAATGAGAGGAAGTATAAATTTTTTCATGACAGTGTATTTAATAGAATATCATCCAATTTAAATCCAATTTTTACAACCTAATATTTTAAAACCTTATGTTAACTTAATTTTTGGTGAAATGTACACACAGCCTAATCTGCAAAGATGTTCCTCATTTTATTTATTAATGTTAGTCTTAAAAACTTTTATATTTTTATCTCCGAATTATAGTAACTAAATCACTAGTGTCCCGTTAAATTAATTCAAATTTTAATTGTTCACATTTTTGTTCTTTGACATTCTTATTGATAGGACTTTGCAATAACTCATTTAGGTGTATTTTGTCAAAAAGCGATGCACTCATTATTTGTAACATTTCATATGTTGAACGTGTTATTTTTAGTTTGCTTTTAATAAGTGCAACTAAAGTGTAGGTAATTATTGCAATATAAACTTGCGTTTTTACCGCATTCATTGATGTACCCCAAAATGATTTTATTTTCAGGTGCTGCTTAATCCATTTAAAAAATAATTCTACTTTCCACCTATACTTATACAACATGGCAATATCGACAGCAGATTGATAAAAATTATTGGTTAAAAACACAAATGTTCTTCGTTGCTCTTTATCAAAATATTTAATTCTTCTTAAAACAACCGGATAGTATGTTGATGATTTTATCCCTTTAAGTTTTACTGTCTGGTCGCAAATAATGCCATTTATTTTGTCTGATTTTAGAGTACTGATTCGCTTAAAATTGAAATTTTCTTTAGCTCTTGTGACATAAAATGCCTTTGATTGATTAATTGTAAATAAGCGTTTGAAATCTACATAAGCTTTGTCCATAATGTAGAACCCATCTGCTTCATAAGTCAAAACATCTAATGCGTTTACATCATGAACATTCCCCTCGGTTACATGTACAAAAGCAGGAATGGAGGTTTTGACATCATAAAGTGCGTGGATTTTTATAGCTCCTTTTGCTTTTCGAAAGTTTGCCCACCAAAATACATTTAAGCAAAGGCCAATTGTAGTAGAATCAAGAGCATATACATTACCCGTTATCAACAGTGTAAAATCAGTTTCATCTATTATGCAACCTCTTGCAATAGCAATCATTTCATAAGCAAAAGATTCATAAATACAGCAATCCCGCTGCTCATTAGCTATCGCTAAATTAGTACGGGATACATTTTTGCCAAAGCCCAAATGATAGTACTTGTTAGGATGGGCACTGACCGTAATAAGCAAATCCCTTAAACTTTCACGACCGCTTAATTGACCAAACATCATACACATAAGTTGATTCCAGCAATTAAAATGTTTTACCCATTTGTTACCTTCATATTTTGAAACACACTTATCGAAAATTCGTGAGGGCAAAAAAGAAGCAATTTGTGCAAATACATATTTTCCGTTATTCATCTGGAATTTTAGCGGAAATAATTGGAATTCAATTCAAATCGTCACCACTAATTTATCCGCTGTGATATCCGTCTATCAAGAATGTCAAAGAACTTTTATATATTTTTACGGGACACTAGTATAACTAAATAATTAAGTTATCCTTAAAAATAATTCATCATTACATGCTTTCCACACGCCACGAAATATTTATAGAAGTTGCCGGCAACCTCAGTTTTACTAAGGCGGGTGAAATATTATTTATTTCTCAGCCTGCCATCAGTAAACAGATTAAAGCATTAGAAGCATTTTATAAAACCAATTTATTTGAAAGGAAGGGTGGGGCTATCCGGTTAACCCTTGGTGGACAATTGTTGTTAGATCGTTTAAAGGAAGCGAAAAAAATTCAAAATCAACTGGAATTTGAACTAAGTATTTTGACCGATCATTTAAAAGCAAAAGGCCAGCTTAAACTTGGAGCAAGCACCACGGTTGCATTGTATATAATTCCCAAAGTTTTATCAGCCTTTCACCAAAAATATCCCGAAGTAAAAATAAGTTTACTTAATAGAAATACAGATACCATCACAAAAGCATTGATAGATCAGGAAATAGATATTGGTATAGTTGAAGGAAAAAAGAAAAATTCCGCTATACTTTATCAGCCCTACATGACGGATGAAGTGGTGGCAGTGTGCAGTGCTAAAAGCCCCATTGCCAAAAAGAAATTTTTGACCATTAAAGAACTACAGCAATATCCAATTGTTTTAAGAGAACAGGGGTCTGGTACTTTGGAAGCACTAAAATACAACCTCGAAAAAAGTGGCGTAAAAATTTCTGATTTAAAAGTAAGTGTTCGCCTGGCTGGTACGGAAGCATTAAAAAATTTTTTAAGAGAAGATACCTGTCTTGGTTTTTTACCTAAGGGGTCAATATTGAAGGAACTGCGTGATGGTGACCTCGTAGCTGTTAAAATAGAAAAATTTAAAATTATCAGAGATTTCTTCTTTATACAACGCCATGGAACAGATACCAATGAACTAAACAGAACATTCATTAAGTTTTGTAAAAATTTTATATAACCGTTGGTTATGTACTATAACTATTTTAGTCATTAAGGTTATACATGAGATTGTACTTTTGTTAAATGCTTACATTAACAAAACCATACTCATTTGCAGTAGCATTAAAATGCTCCAACTGTCATAAAGAATATCCGCTCAAATCTCTTAACACTTTTGCAGACTGTTGTAACAGGCCATTAATTGTTGAATATGATGAAGATTTGAATTTCCATAAAAGCCAGTTAGCTAATAGGCGACATGATATGTGGCGCTATGCAGAAATGTTACCGGTATTAAATGAGGAAAACATAGTAACGCTTGGTGAAGGAATGACACCCATTTTTGAATTAAATAAACTCGGTGCAACGCATGGTTTTTCAGATCTTTTAATGAAAGATGAGACGAACAATCCTACAGGTTCTTTTAAAGCCAGGGGTTTAAGTATGGCCGTTTCCAAAGCAAAAGAATTTGGCATAGAGCATTGTATCATTCCTACAGCAGGTAATGCCGGCGGGGCTTTAGCGGCTTATTGTGCCAAGGCAGATATAAAATGTACCGTGGTAATGCCAACACATACGCCCAAAATATTTAAACAGGAATGCGAGCTTTACGGCGCTGAATTAATATTGGTAGATGGCTTAATTAATGATTGTGCAAAAAAGATTGGAGAACTAAACAGCAGCCATAGATATTTTGATATTTCTACCCTAAAAGAACCTTACAGATTAGAAGGTAAAAAAACAATGGGTTACGAAAT
>JAYVVD010000402.1:0-3652 GCA_043787295.1 Ferruginibacter sp.
AGAATTTTTTTACCATGTTTTTCCTGCCAGTGTTATTGATGCTATGGCTAAGAATGAAATTTTGCAAATCGTAGTATTCGCACTTTTCTTTGGCGTGGCTGCAGCTGCATTGGGAGATATAGCTGCACCAGTTGTAAGAGCTTTAGATGCAATGGCACATATCATTTTAAAAGTAACAGGCTATGTAATGAAGTTTGCGCCCTTTGCGGTTTTTGGTGCAATGGCCGCTATCATTGCAAAGCAGGGATTGGGAATTTTAAAAACGTATTCAATATTTATTGGCGAGTTTTATTTTGGGCTTGCCTTGTTATGGATAGTTTTAATTCTTGCAGGAGCTGCATTTGTTGGTAAAAGAATTTTTACACTTTTAAAAAGAATTAAAGAACCTGCACTTATTGCTTTCAGCACTGCAAGCAGTGAAGCAGCTTTTCCTAAAACTATGTTGGAGCTGGAGAGGTTTGGCTGCAAAGATAAAATTGTGAGTTTTGTATTGCCATTGGGTTATTCCTTTAATCTGGACGGTAGTATGATGTACATGACATTTGCTGCATTATTTATTGCACAGAGTTATGGAATACATTTAGATATAACAACCCAAATAAGTATGTTGCTTGTGTTAATGCTTACCAGTAAAGGCATAGCAGGCGTGCCCAGAGCATCCCTTGTAGTAATAGCAGGTACCTTGGCAACATTTAATATTCCAGAAGCTGGTCTTGCTTTATTATTAGGTATCGATCCCTTGCTTGATATGGGAAGAAGTGCAACAAATGTTTTAGGTAACAGTATTGCAACGGCTGTGGTAAGTAAAATGGAAGGTGAATTAAAGAATCCTGAAAATGATTAAAAACCAATTTCAAACATCAAATTAAATAAATGCAAAAAATTATATTATTGCTTGTTACTTTTTTTATGGTTCAGTATGGTAAAAGTCAGGACAGTATAACCGTAAAATTTAAAAATCAATATAAGGCAGAGGCTAAAAAAATTGTGGTTTCTTTTAAGGGTACAAAATATACGCCGGATGATAAATCAGTTCTTACTGTTCCGTTAAATAAAACTGATTCTTTAATTGTATCGGGTAATGATTACAATGTGCAACAATTTTCATTATCAAATATGGCAGAGGATAATATTATTACTGTAAAGAAAAAATTTACGTGGAAGGATTTATTAACCCCCATGTTTTACATAATATTTGGTGGAATTTGGTTTGTAATATTTGTAATCTTTGCAGAAACAGGTTTGTTTGCAGGCTTTTTTTTACCAGGCGATTCTTTGTTATTTGTAGCCGGCATTTATAGTTTCGATCTGGTAAACAGCGGTCTTGGTTTTAATGGGGGTCCTTTTTTAAATTTAGTTGTATTGGGAGTAATAATCTCTATAGCGGGTATTCTTGGAAACTTTGCTGGCTATTGGTTTGGGCGAAAAAGCGGCCCTTTTCTTTTTGAGCGAAAAGACACTTTTTTCTTTCGTAAAAAATACCTTTTTCAGGCAAAGGACTTTTACGATAAACATGGAGGTGGTGCAATAGTAATGGCAAGGTTTTTACCAATTGTAAGAACCTTTGCTCCAATAGTTGCAGGTATTGTAGGGATGGAACAGAAAAAATTTACTTATTACAATATTCTGGGTTGTGTGCTTTGGGTTTTTGCTATGTTGTTTGCAGGTCATTACCTACAGGAGTTTTTTTTAAAGCAATTTGATTTTGATTTGAGGGAACACTTGGAAGTGATTGTTGTTGGTATTGTTTTAGTAACGACCGCCCCCGTAATCTTAAAATTAATTTTCGGAAAATCTTCAGCGAAAAAGAAAAAAATTTAATTGTTTCTTCATGAAAAAAACTTCTTCTTCTTCTATTTTTAATATTGTTGTGCTCGTGGCATCACTTGGTTATTTTGTAGATATTTATGATCTGCTTTTGTTTAACATCGTAAGGGTTGATAGCCTAACCGACCTTGGTTTAAATGCAGCACAAATAAAATCAGAAGGAGAATTTATCATCAGTATACAAATGATAGGTTTGCTTATTGGCGGCATTATTTGGGGAGTACTGGGAGATAAAAAAGGAAGATTGAGTGTATTATTTGGCTCCATTATTTTATACAGCATTGCAAATATTGTAAATGGGTTTGTGCAAACGCCCAACCAATATGCATTGGTTCGGTTTGTAGCAGGGCTGGGGCTTGCAGGAGAATTGGGCGCAGGCATTACTCTGGTAAGCGAACTGGTTTCAAAAGAAAAAAGAGGATTAAGTACTTCTTTAGTTGCGGGTATTGGTTTAACGGGTGCAGTAGCAGCTTATTTTATTTCATTAAAATTTCATTGGCGTACCTGCTATTTTATAGGTGGAGGTTTAGGTTTTTGTTTGCTGTTATTGCGTATTTCTGTTTTTGAAAGTGGAATGTACAAAGCAGTAAAAGAAATGAAAATTGCAAAAGGAAATTTTCTGATGTTCTTTAACAACAAGGCACGTTTTAAAAAATATTTATTGGCTATTTTAATAGGTTTGCCTACATGGTATGTTATTGGAATACTGATTGCATTTTCAAATAATTTTGGTGAGCAGTTTGGAATTGGAGAGAAAATCTTACCAAAAAAATCAACCATGTTTGCATATATAGGTATTGCTTTAGGAGATGTGTTGGTTGGTCTTCTCAGCCATTGGTTAAAAAGCAGAAAAAAAGCATTGTTCATCTTCTTTTTGCTTACTTTAATCTCCATCACATTTTATTTTATGCAGAATGGAGAAGGCGGCGCAACAGCTATGTATTTAATTTGTGCAGCCATGGGTTTTAGTACAGGCTTTTGGGCAATTTTTGTAACCATGGCGGCTGAGCAGTTTGGCACCAATTTAAGAGCAAGTGCGGCCACTACAGTACCTAATATGGTAAGAGGTTCATTGCCGTTACTGTTATTGATGTTTAACGGATTTCAAAACTTTACAACTTATATAAATGCTGCTATCTGGGTAGGTATTATTGTAATGGCCGTGAGTATTACAGCAGCATATTTTACAAAAGAAACTTTTGGTAAAGACCTCAATTTTATAGAGGAATAAACAAAGTATATTGACAAAAAAAATCCTGATAATTCGTTTTTCTTCCATTGGGGATATTGTTTTGGCGAGCCCTGTATTTCGTTGCGTAAAAACACAATTGCCGGACGCTGAAATACATTTTCTTACAAAACTTTCTTTCAAAATTGTTACAGCTGCTAATCCATACATTGATAAATTTTTTTATTATGTTGATAACATAGAGGAATTAATAATAAAATTAAAAGATGAGAATTACGATCATGTGATTGATCTTCACAACAGCATACGAAGCAATAAAATAAAACGTACGCTTAAAAAAGATACGTATACGATTGATAAACTTACTTATCAAAAATTCTTGCTGACTCAATTAAATATCGATGTAATGCCTAACCGGCATATCACAAAACGTAATTTAGATGTAGTTATGCCTTTGGGTGTAAAAGATGATGGGGGTGGACTGGATTATTTTATTGCAAAGCATGATGAGGTAAAACCTGATGATATTCCAACAGGACATTTGGCAGGTTATATTGTAATAGTAATTGGCGCAACTTATTTTACAAAACGATTTCCCGTACACAAACAAATTGAACTGTGCAGCAAAATTGATCA
>JAYVVD010000403.1:0-7825 GCA_043787295.1 Ferruginibacter sp.
CCCCACATTCCAAACACCTAATACATCAATATTCTTTATGAAATTCAAATAGCATTTTGAAAACCTATCCATGCTCTCCTGTGTGAAAGGAAAAAAACCAGACACTTCACACAAAATGTGTTCATGATGTTGATTCCATAAATTATTACTGGCATGTTGTCTGGTAGATCGGTAATAAAGAACCGAGGCTAATTCACTGGAGCCAAACCTTGTAATAAAACATGGTTTTCCTTCTGTTATTTTTGCAAATATTAAATCATTGGCTTCCTCATCTGACAATACATAATTTCCGATAACTTTTTTGTAATGTTTTGCCTGGCGTCTGGCTTCAAAATAAGCCATTATTATATTTGGTATTTGCTTTAAACCGGCTATCATGCAGCAACGTTTGCATGCTTCTCCTGTTTGCGGCACATGTCATTAAAAATAAGATCCATCGTTTTATTCCACCTTGTTTTTGTGAATTGCTGCTCCACTTTTTTCTTTGCCGCTCTTCCAAAATCATTTACTTTTTCAGCGTCGTTCAAAAGAGATAAAATTGCATTCGCAGAATCTAACGGGTCTTCAATAGGAACTATTAAACCCGTAACATTATTAACCACAGATTCGGGTAACCCTTGCCTGTCTGATACTATGCAGGCTTTCTCAAAATACATTGCTCCTACCACTGCAATGCCATGGCTTTCCAAAATACTGGGCTGAAAATATACGTCACAATCCACGTAAAGCTGTTCTACATTTTTTGTGACTCCTATAAATTTTATATTATCAAAGCCGCTGCATTCTTCTTTACATTGCTCCAATAATTCCCCTTCCCCTGCCCATATAAAGCTGATTTGTCCTGCATATCGATTGGTCACAATCTTGGCAACATCAATCCAGAATAAAGGATTTTTATGATGCCCTAAACTTCCAATAGTAAACACCATTTTTTCCATTTGATTGCGTTGCAAAGTATTTTGCGTAGGTGGATCATAAAAATTATGTACCACTTTAACATGCTCCTCATTACCACCATCCGTCCAGTTTTGCAGCAATTTATTTTTTGAATATTCTGAAACCGTAATAATTTTTTTATGGTTGCAAAGCGATGCATTCAATATCTTTTGCTTCAACCGGTCAAGTTTTTCAGTTGCAACCGTATGCAGTATGTACATCAGTTTTACAGGCGAAAGAAACAGAAACAATAAAACTTCCGGGGTAGACTGGGTAATTATAAACAAAGAGCATTTTGACAGTCGCAGCATTTTCCAAAAAAAAAACAGTTCTTTCAGGTGGTAAATAAAATTTTTCTGGTTCCTTTTATAAAAAACAGTCCCTTTAAATATGGTTGGTTGTAATTCAAAATTGATTTCCTGTATTACAAAAAGAAAATTTGATTGCAATGCCACTACTTCTTCGTCACACTGTTCTTTTGTTAGCAATACTGTGATGTTTAATTTCTTTAATGAAAGATATTCAATCAGGGAAAAAAAATAAGTTCTTGTACCTCCGGATTTTCCAAAGTCTGCATGTACTAAACAGGATTGCAAACGCTTTCGGGTAAATAATAATAAAAGATAAGCTATCATTGCCTTCATCAAAAGGTAAACAATGATAAAGAACCTTTTTATCATAAACAACAATCCACTATCCTTCAATTTTTCGCTTTATAAAATTATTAACCCGTTTTAAAAAATGGAAACTTTTATTGTAAAACCGTGCGGCTGTTTCCGGTATAAATAAAAGCTGTGTGTAGATGTTCAATTTAGCCAGACTGAGTTTTTCAATTTCCCATAAACCCAAAGATTTGTCTGCATTACTACCATCATTTTCTGTACAGCCCTCTACAATTATTTCCAGCGGCTTACTAAAATAGAAAGGGAATTTTTCTAAATTCAACATTCTGCCATAAAGATAAAAACCATCTACATTTACATTTTTTCTTGTGGGCCTGTTATAGGTGTTTGTAAGTAAATAATGGGTGCCCGATAATTTGTAGTTTCTTAATACCCGATAAATATTTCTGTATGAGAGATGGATAAAACAATCTCTTGTAAATATCAAATCAACTTTTGGTATAGTTCCTTTTGTAAGGTCAATGGTATGAAAGAGTGTATTAAAATTTTTATAAATACTTCGGTGCTTTTCAATAAGCCCTTCTACAATATCAGCACCGTAGTATTGAATACCGCTGCTTTCCAACTCAGGTAAAATAGTCTTCATCCAGAACATATCGCCGCATGGTGCATCCAATACACTTTTGATACTGTATTTCTGCAATAATGCCGGGATAGCTTTGCGGATTATTCTGGTCTGCTCCATATTGGACCCAGGCCCTGAAAGAGAATCTGCATTGGACCAATAGTTTTTATTTGCAGCCTCTTTAAAGGCATTTTTTAATGTTTGTTTCAATTTGTTTTTAAAAAATTTCTAAAAAACATGCGCTTCAAAAACCCAAGTTCAAATAACCAACCCATTTGTGTTGTGGCCGTTTGGCGTAAGGTCTGCAATAATGAAAAATCTTTTATTGAAGGACAGTTTAATTTAAATATATAAAATAACCACCGCTCTCTTAACCACCCCGCCAACAATTTTTCATTGTAAATTTTATTCCTTTTATTACTGCTTTCAATATCAGCAATTAACAGCGCCATTTTTTTTAATATAGCTCCTGTTACCAACAAAGGTTGCATGGTAAGCACATCAATAGCAAATAAAACATCATATTGTTTATCATTAAAACTTATCAGTTTATTTAACTGGCGCAACCTTATATCTATTGCTGCTTCCAATAATCTGCCATGTCTTGTAATAGATTGCTGAGCCGGGTGTTGCCTATAATATAAAAGTGGTTCGGGCAGGCTTTCTATCATGCCTTTTTCCAACACCCTGGTCCAAAGGTCATAATCTTCAGCGGGTTCATATTTTTTCTCGTAACGCATTCCCAAATTTTTAAACACTTCATTTCTCATCATTACGGTAGGGTGCGCCACCGGCACATTCATTATTGAAATAACTTTTGCCTCCTCATAAGTTGCCGGCAATGTAATCAGAGTTTCAGTTCCTATTATTTTGTATGCAGTTCCCAACACAAGTAAATCTTTCTTTGTTTCTATATACTCCAGTTGTTTTTTAAAACGGTCAACAGTACTAATATCATCAGCGTCCATCCGCACGATATATTTACCTTTTGCAAGTGCCAAGGCCATATTTAAACTATCTGTATAACCTGTATTTGTGGGTTTTTGAATGAATTGTATTCTATGGTCAGAATAGAATTTTATAATAGCAACACTCTCGTCAGTAGATGCATCGTCAATTATAAAAAATTCAAAATCGGTAAATGTTTGCGCAAGGATACTATCAATGGCTTCCTTTATAAACGCACCTCCATTGTATACAGGCATGATAACAGAAATGACTGGAGTAGTCACAATTGAATCCATGATGGCGGAATAAGATCTTTCACATTTCGGGTGTTGTCTGCAAACCATTTGGCGGGTGCAATTACCTTTTTGTCTGGCTGCTTATTTAGCCATGCGCCCCACCAGCTAAAGCTACTGTTAGCAATAATATGATGCAGGCAGTTACTCATCAGGCACATGTCCTTCCAGCTATTGACGCCGGTATTATTTTTAACTAATACTACGTTTTGCATCTTACTGATAAATATGCTTTCAACCCAAGCAGGATCATCGGTAAAAAAATAAAATACTGCCTGCGGAAATGATGATCTCATCAATTCAATGGCTTCTTTATAATAAGATTCGTTGCAGGTTCCATGTTGGGCTGCAATGGAAGGATGCATATAATCGGTCCTTCGCACATGAACAGAGACAGACAAAGTATTTTTAATCCCTGTCAACAATTCTATATTGGGGTCATTATCTCTAAACCTGGGAAAAACAAAACTGTTGCAAATGGCTGAGCTTTCCTGCAAAAAATACCGTTCACTCTGCCAGTAACCAGCCAACAATACAGGCGGTTTTTGTAAAAAAAAAACTTCATCAAACTCGAAGAAAGGTTCAAGGTAAATTTTAGGGTAGCTAAACCCAAATCGTTTTAACCAACTGATTTTTACAGAATGCCCGACAAACTCCTTACGCTCATTGGAAGAAATAAATTGTTGTTCAATATTTTTAAAAATTGAAAGTTCGTAGTTGCGCTTTGTAAAACCATCTATTGATTGGGATGCTTTTTCTTCCAGCAAAGAAAGATCTAGCCTTAATGGTTTTTTATATTTTAAAGCTAGGGCTTTAGCAGCGGCATACTGAAACATCTGATTACCAAGGCCCCCTTGAAGTTTTACTGCAATCAAGATTATGTTGTTTGATTATTTTAATTTCTGAATAAAATAACTATCACTTGTGAATGCGAATTATATCGTTTATAACCGAAAATTGGAAGTAAGGTTTTCTACTTTTTACGAAATTCTTTAATTCTTCAATTGTAGGATAGTCATCTTCCCCCGTAAAACATCTTGCATCATCTATTAAAATCACATGATTATCAATTATGTGATTAAAAATATGGTTTAGTTCTTGCAAAATTGGCGTGCTTAAATCGCCTTTAGCTGTAATTCCTTCAGAATAATGACCATCTAACCAAAAAATACAAGGTTCGTTAATACCAGTTATTATTTCCTTTATTCTTTCTCCGCTATCGCCATGAACGATTAATATATGAGAATCTGGTTGAAACCTTTTTTTTGCATTTTTAAATAATATATTATCCAGTTCTATAGAAAATATTTTTTTAAATAAACTTTTACAATCTTCTACTGTATCTCCCATGTATGTTCCAGATTCTACTAAGATTTTTGAATGAAAATTTTTAGCATATTTTTTTATAACACATCTCTTAAATATCTGAGGTATAGGGACTGGTCTGCCCCTTGAATTCCATTGTGAAATAATTTCTTTTTCTTCCAAATCCTTCTTTGAGTTTTTCTTATAGTTATTCCAAATACTATAAATAAAGGTTTGCTTTAACCTACTTTTTATTTTATTCATACTTACCTAAAATATTATTTTGACCATTTCATGAGCTAGAAAAATCAAGCCCCTTATAGTTATAAAGTGAAATTATATAATTTAGATTTGCTTATTTTTTGTATTTTAATCTATTACCTAAAACTTTAATAGGGACACCACCAACGATTGAATACGGTTCAATATCCTTATTTACTAAGCTGTTTGCTCCAACAATTGCACCTTTTCCAATTCTGACATTCTGTAAAATAGTACAGTTTGCGCCTATCCATACGTCATCTTCAATAATAATAGCACCAGTACTAAAATTCCCTGCATTAAGCATAGGCTTATCCAAGTTCTTATATTCATGGCTGCCCTCAACAAGAACACAATGTGGTGCTATCATGACATAATCTCCTATTTTAATTCCATAAAGATGGGCAAATACAACAGTGAAAGGTCCAATATGTGAATTTTTTCCTATGACAAATTTTGATAGAGGGGACCTGATAATAACATACTCATTTATGTGAGAGCCCTCTCCAATCACAACATTCTCTTTGTGATTCAAAATTGCAGTTGGATGCATAAAATATTGGGGAGCTTGTTTTTTAAATCCAACCATTAAAAAGACAGAATTAAAAAATCTCGATATTTTCATAAATGTTTTTTCACTCCATTTAATAATTATAGATAAACATTTGTTTTAACTTATTTTTCATAAATAGATAACCATACTCACCTTGTTCCTATTTAAGTAATCAATCACAATTTATAATATTAATTTTCATTGGATTTAGAACATGCCCTACTCCTGCAGTTCTTATAATTGTTTTATCCAATGTAACATCGGGCGCATCAGATATTGTGAGTGAAGCAATATTTTCTACATAATGAATTGGCCTTTCATATGAAGATAATCCCAAAGCAAAATGATATTGTCCTGAAGCAAAAAATAACTGATCTTCTTTAAAAACTACTTCATATTGCCCTTCATTCAAGTTCATTTCATTGCTCCAACTTGTTCTTAAATTTACTTCTGTTGAGTTAGAGAATCCTAACCCAATAATAAAGTGTTCAACTGACATATTTAATCTAAAATATACTCTCACCTGCCAAGGTTTTCCAACAGGTATTTCATTTACAAGGTCACCGAAAATATCTTCTATTTGAAGGCTTGTTGCGTAACAAGGCATTTCAGCATAGCCATCAGGAGTCGGTATTTTATAAACAGCTTTGGAAGCCTCACCAGATGCCAGGTATTTATTTACCACACTGTTGATGGTATCGTAGTAATTTATAACGCCATTTTTTAAAAACAAACCGGTATTGCAGAGTTTTTGTATAGCTGCCATATTGTGGCTCACAAACAACACGGTCCTGCCATCTTTATTACTAACATCTCTCATTTTCCCCAATGCCTTTTTTTGAAACTCAGCATCACCCACAGCAAGTACTTCATCAACAATTAATATCTCGGGTTCCAAATGCGCAGCCACACCAAATGCAAGGCGCACATACATACCCGAAGAATATCTTTTTACAGGTGTATCAATATACCTTTCCACTCCTGCAAAATCTACGATCTCATCAAACTTACTTTTAATTTCGTGCCTGCTCATACCGAGTATGGCGCCATTTAAAAATATATTTTCACGCCCACTAAGCTCAGGATGAAAACCTGTTCCTACTTCCAGCAAAGACGCCACACGCCCTTTTATTTTTATACTGCCTGTTGTAGGAGTAGTGGTCTTACTCAGTATTTTTAAAAGGGTACTTTTACCTGCACCATTGCGACCGATAATACCAAGCACCTCACCTTGCTTTACTTCAAAATTTATATCCTTCAATGCCCATACATATTCACTACTGCCTTTTTGGGTACGGTCATTTTCTTCACCGATCTTTAAATACGGATCTTCTTTCCCACGCAGGCGCAACCATGTTCTGTTTAGGTCATGTGCAAGTGAGCCTGTGCCTACGTTGCCCAAACGGTATTGCTTGGAAAGGTTTTCCACTTTTATAACTGTGGTCATATTATACTTAAAATGTAAATATTATCTGATTTTTCTTAACCATATAGAACCGGTGTCTTCCCTGCCAATCGTACATTCAGGCATTTCTCTTGTAAACCAAGCTAGATCCGTTTGAAGGAGGTAGCTGTTAAAAGCCACGATTTCAAAATCTTTGTTGTTCAACAAAAAAGCATGGAGGAGATAATTTTCATTCCAAAACCACCGGTTATTTAAAATCCAGTGTTTTGGTAATTCAAATGGAAAAAAAATATCGTGAATATGGATCAATATCCCGGGGTTTAATATTGGAAAAATCTCCAACAACAAATAGTTTACATCGCTTCCTACTTTGCTAACATGCGTTGAATCTATAAAAAGAATATCATTTTCCTTTAAAATCTTAAATTGATCTTCATTGACGGCCTGTGCTTTTTCACTTATTATACTGTTTCTAATTTGATCTTCAGACCGCATTATTTTTAAAAGTCTTTCCTCAGGAAACGGTTCGATAAAAGTAAATTTAATTTGGTTGTTAAAAAACCGTTCATTAACATCCAACATAATAGCAGATGAATGACCTGAACCAATCTCTATAATATTTTTTGGTTTGAATTGCAGCATCATACAGTGTAGAAAAACGCTGTCAGCAAACCGATACCAAGCACCTTCTTTTTTATACCTTAATTTTTCATCGGGGATTGAGTTTTGCTTATATAGATAACTATTATAATGATTTTTTAAATCATGCAGCGTTTTAAGTTGCGTTGCATTATTGAGATCTATTTCTGGCAACTTTTTTTCTGAAAAGATTTCGGAAGCATTTGTTTTTATTTCTTCAAGATCAGGTATTGGGCT
>JAYVVD010000404.1:0-3496 GCA_043787295.1 Ferruginibacter sp.
CATCCAGATGTAAACAGCAGTTGGATGGGCGATTTCATCAGAAAAAATAACCACATACATATCGGTTCAGCATTAGCATTGCCCGAAGGTTTAATAGTACCGGTTATAAAATTTGCAGATCAAAAATCACTGTCTCAAATAGCTGCAGATGCAAAAGAATTGTATGCAAAAGCAAAAGATAAAAAATTGCAGCCTACAGAATTTAGCGGCAATACATTTACAATCTCTAACCTTGGTATGATGGATATTGAAGAGTTTACAGCCATCATTAATCCGCCTGACAGTTGCATATTGGCCGTAGGAAAAATTAAAGAAATTGTAGTGAGCAGTGCGGGTAAATTTGAAGCGGCAAATGTGATGAAAGTAACGCTGAGCTGCGACCATAGAAGTGTAGATGGAGCAGTTGGTGCTGCATTTTTACAAACATTAAAAAAGTTTGTTGAAAACCCGGTTACTATGCTTGTATAAAATAATATTTTTAAAAAACTTGATCATCTTTATTCAGTAAAGTCGTTTTTCATTTAAATTAAATGATAATAATGAAAATTATTGGTATGCTGTTTTTAATATTCTTTTTAAATAATTGTTTTGCACAAGAAATTGTAAATGTAGTGATGGTAAATAAAAAAGGTATCACGGAAAAAGCAAAAGAGGCCGAAGCATTTATTATTATTAAAAAATTTAATGATCATTTTCAACGGTTAGATTATAAAATGCATGCCCCGTTGGTTGTAGAAAAAAATTTTAATGATTCAAACCTTACCGTGTTGGATGGAAGATATAATTTATATCATACTAATGGAATGCTTAGTTTAGAAGGGGAATATGTAAATAGTTTTAAAGAAAATACTTGGAACAATTACAATGATACAGGCAAATTGATATTACAAATAAAATATTTGCACAATTTGGTTATTGAAACTATAAATCCCGATACATTAAAAAAAGAAGATTCTAAAAGAGACATCCTAAATCCAGATGAAATTGAAGCTACATATGGACAAGGTAAAAGTGACTGGAAAAAATATCTGGAGCAAAACCTGAATCCCGACGTAGCATTAAACTCTTTAAAGGGTGGAGATGTAAGCATAAAGTTTGTAATAGATACTCAGGGAAGATGTACCAATATAATGGTAAAAAAATCTGTAGAATTTGTTTTAGATGAAGAAGTAAAACGGTTGATATACATATCCCCTTTATGGAATTCTGCAAGTCAAAAAGGAAGAAAAGTAAAGGCTTATAGAATTCAGCCTATTACATTTATCAAGCAAGAATAATTTTCATTATTTACTGAAAGTTCAATAATTACCCTTACTTTTATTATATGAAACTGGCAGAAGCTAAAGAACAATTTATAAACAGCTGGGGGGCATTTGGAACGCAATGGGGCATTAACCGCACCATGGCACAAATTCATGCATTGTTGCTCATAAGTACCAATGCAGTTACGCAGGATGAAATAATGGAACAGTTAAGCATTAGCCGTGGCAATGTAAACATGAACATCAGGGATTTAATTGGTTGGGGACTGGTGGAAAGAGTGATCGTATCAGGCGAACGAAAAGAATATTTTACTGCTGATAAAGACATATGGAAAGTAGCTACACAAATTATTAAAGAGCGTAAGAAAAGAGAGCTTGACCCCATGTTAAAACTGCTTAGCCAGCTGGAAAACATTGATGATAAAAAAGAAAAAGATGCAAAAGAATTTCTTACTGTTGTTGGCGATATAAAAAAACTGGGCAATCAAGCAGATAACCTGCTGGATATTATGATAAAAGCTGAAGAGAATAAATTTATAAGTGGGGTATTGAAAATTTTTAAATAATATGGATCAAAAACCTATCATATTATTCGATGGTGTTTGCAACCTGTGCAATAATTCAGTACAGTTTGTAATAAAGCATGACACATCAAATAAATTTATGTTTGCTGCTTTACAGTCAATAAAAGGGCAAATATTGTTACAACAATATAATTTACCACAACAAGGTTTTAATTCGTTTGTGCTGCTGCAAAATGAAAAAGTATTTTTAAAATCAACCGCAGCACTAAATGTGGTAAAACAATTAAATGGTCCTGTAAAACTATTATATGGCTTTATAATTGTACCGGCATTTATTAGAAATGCAGTATATAATTTTATTGCAAGAAACAGGTATAAATGGTTTGGTAAAAAAGACAGTTGTATAATACCAACACCTGCATTACAATCAAGATTTTTAAATTAGTATTATGCAAAAGAAAACAGTTGTACTTGGTGCATCGCAAAATGAAGAACGTTACAGTAACATGGCAGTTAAAAAGCTGGTAGCACACAATCATCCGGTTACGGCTATCGGCAATAAAGAAGGGATAATAAATGATATTAAAATAATAAAAGATAATCCTGCCCTAAATGATGTAGATACTATAACACTATATTTAAACCCGAATAATCAAAAACCTTATTACGATTATATACTTTCATTAAATCCAAAACGCATAATCTTTAATCCCGGTGCAGAGAATGATGAGTTGGCAAATCTTGCGGCAGAAAAAGGAATTAAAACTATGGAAGCGTGTACACTTGTTTTACTTTCTACAAACCAGTATTAATAAAAGAATTTGTTTTTATAATAAAATATTCAATGTGGCGTTTCTAATATAGAACCTATCCAAGTATCTATAAAAAACCACAAATGAAAAAGTACAGCAAAACGCTTCTTGCAGTATTGTTCTCACTTGCTTCAATTGCAAGCTTTGCACAAATACATGATGCAAGATCTAAAAAGTACGCATCTCTCCCAGAATCGATCAACATCGACAAAAGTATTTTCGCAAATGCATTAAACGCTCCTGAAGGCAAAGAAATTTCTGTACGACTTTCTGAACAGTTTATTTTTACCGGGACTGTGATAGGTAATTTTACCAAGTATAAAAAACTGCACACTGTTTTGGTGCGTTCAACAGAAGACGCAACTTCCATTCTTCAAATCACCCTTATTGATGATGATAACAATATTTCTTATTCAGGTCGCATTATTAACAACAAAGCTGCTGATGGATACGAAATTAAAAATAATAATGGCGTCTATTCTTTACAGAAATTTGAAACCCTTAAAATTTTGGATCCCTGTAATTTATCGCTGTAAAAAGATATTGATGATCGCCCCAATATCCGATCTCATTTATCATTGAATTTAAAACCCTACTATGATGAAAAATCTTACCCAAAAGCTATGCCTTGCAGCATTGCTGTTAACTTCCCTCAATGGCTTCTGCCAGATCCCTGTTCTTAGCAGTAACCCAGGCACAGCAAGTTCTCCAAAACCAACAATTTTTTTAGACTTTGACGGACAGACAGTGCAGTCTAGCGGATGGCAAAGTGGTACCCGCTTTATTTGCGATCCAGCTGCCATGACTTCAGCCCAAATTGCAGATGTTTATAACAGGGTAAGCGAAGATTTCAGACCATTTAATGTGAATATAACAACAGATTCCACACAATTTTTAA
>JAYVVD010000405.1:0-4379 GCA_043787295.1 Ferruginibacter sp.
CGGTTAGTATTATTTATTACGGTGTTAACAGGAATTACATTTGTATTTTGATTTAAAACTGTATCTTTTTTGGCTACCGGTAATGTATCAATAACGACATTTTCTGTTGCTACCACAATTCCTTCTTCAGTCTTATTTTTATTAAAGAAAAATATGGCTGCTGCCATAACTAATATTACAACTACGGCTAGTAATATCCACAAAATATTCTTGTTAGCAGTTCCATTGTTTTCTTTCGGGGGTGTAGCAAAACTTATTTTTTCTTTTACTTTTTCAGTAATTAGTTTGGGCATTTCCTCGGTAGTAACGTGCGAAGTTGTGGCCTGTTTGAATGCATAATCACCACCCTGTGTTTTATGTAAAGTCCCCATTCCTTCAAAAATTAAAGGCTTGCCTATATTTAAAAACTGTTTATTTAAAATGATAAACGATTCAAGATCAGAATAAGCAAGAGGTTTTATTTTTCGGGTACTTTCCATTATAAATGCTACCAATCCATCGTCTACAGGCGCTTTAGGGTCGTAAACAAATTGTATAGCATCTACCGGTAAAACAATATCCTTATCACTGTCTTCGGGTATAATTATTTCAGATGCTATATTAAATACGCCTATATCTTGTAGCGTTACTTTTTTATTGCTATATAGGTATTGAACTATCAGTTGCTCCGTTTTCATCAATGCTTTGTTATCCTTTTAAAAAAATAAATGACAAACCTACAAGTAAATAAGAATATAGCCAAGCAAACGGATAAATTCAATTATTTTTATATCATGCTTACTGATGATGAAAACCGATTTTTAGCATTTTGGGGGGAAAACAGAGATCTGCACAGCACTTTTAGAAGTAAACTTTTAAGAGGGTTACCTATGGCTTGCCTTTTTGGCCTTCCAATTCTTTTATTACTTGCATGTGTATATCTTTTTTTACCTGAATGGTATACGAAAATTTCTCAAACATCACCCGAAACATTTTTAGTAGTGACCATTGCAGTTTTCATAGCGGTATTTTTTTATGCATTTATAAGAATGCATTTTAAATGGGAGATGAATGAACAACTTTATAAAGAAATAAAATATAAAGAAAAAAAAATGGAACACATGCAGCCATTATCTTCTACTGACACTCTTAACAATTAATAAAATATATAGACAAATGAAAAAATGGTTTTATGTAAGTGCGCTGATAACAATGTTAATTTCAGGCTGTAACAAAAAAGATGTAAGTTGTAATGCTGTGGCGCCAACAACTGTGGCATCTGCGGGAGAAACTTCTTATCTACAAAATTATTTAACAGCTAATAATATTACAGCGAGCCAAAAAAATGGAATGTATTATGTAATTTCATCACAGGGAATGGGAACTTCACCAAATTTATGTTCATCTATTACAGTCGATTATGTAGGTAAATTAATTAACGGAACTACCGATGGTGCTCAGTTTGATGCATCTCAACCTAACAATCCTCTTGTAATAAATTTAAAGAATTTAATAGCAGGCTGGCAGGTTGTTCTGCCACTTGTAAAAGCAGGCGGCACTGTCACCTTATATATTCCACCATCATTGGGCTATGGTGCTCAATCACAACCTAATCTGCCTGCAAATTCTTATTTAAAGTTTGTTATAACTTTAAAAGCAGTCAATTAATCTAAATACTTTATCCTAATTTGCCCTGATAAAATATCGGGGTTTTTTTATATAAATTTTTTGTTGTGAATCACGAATCTATTTCAGTTTTTGATATGTTTAAAATTGGCATTGGGCCAAGCAGTAGCCATACTTTAGGACCATGGCGTGCCGCACAATTATTTACAAAAAAACTGGAAGAAAAAAATATTTTAAATAGTGTAAACGCTATTCAGGTTTTATTATATGGTTCTCTTGCAAAAACCGGCATGGGCCATGGCACTGACATTGCTGTACAGCTTGGCTTAAGCGGCGATGACCCAGTAACTTTTGATGTCGAAAATATTGATGCAAAAATTGCAGATATAAAAAATATGCATAAACTGTTGCTGGCGGGCAGGCATGAAATAGATTTTATTCCCTCTGATGATATTGAATTTCTTTTTACGGAAACTTTACCTTTTCACCCCAACGCACTTACTTTTCTGGTTTCATTAAATGATGGAAATAATCTCGCAGAAACATATTATTCCATTGGCGGTGGATTTGTGATACAGGAAGTAAAAGACGATACAAAAGCAAGTAGCACTTCGGCAGATATTTCTCTTCCTTTTCCAGTAAATACTGCGGAGGATTTGTTGCATTGGTGCAGAAAAACCGGGATGTACATACATGAAGTTGTCATGGAAAATGAATTGGCCTGGAGAACTGAAACTGAAACCAAAAAAGGATTACTGGAAATTTGGAGGGTAATGAAAGAGTGCATGTATAAAGGTTGCCACACACAAGGTTACTTGCCCGGTGGTTTAAATGTAAAGCGCCGTGCATTTGATGTAAATAAAAGATTACTGCAAAATATTACCTACACAAACTACAATGAATGGTTGGAGAAAATTTTAGCCGGTGGACATCGTTTTAATTATATACTTGATTGGGTAAGTTGTTTTGCCCTAGCTGTAAATGAAGAAAATGCATCTTTCGGCAGGGTCGTCACTGCTCCTACAAATGGTGCCGCGGGTGTTATACCTGCAGTTCTACAATATTTTATTATTTTTTGTGATGGAAATGACGACGAAAAAATAATAAAGTTTTTAGTGACTGCTTCGGAAATTGGAAGTATTTTTAAAAAAGGTGCAACCATTTCTGCAGCAATGGGAGGATGCCAGGCAGAGATTGGTGTGAGCAGTGCAATGGCAGCCGCAGCACTTACTGAAAGTCTTGGTGGTACCCAAAGGCAGGTTTTAATGGCGGCAGAAATTGCAATGGAACATCACCTTGGTATGACCTGTGATCCGATTGGCGGATTGGTACAAATTCCGTGTATTGAAAGAAATACAATGGGCGCAATAAAAGCTATAACTGCCTGCCAGCTTGCTTTGCAGAGCACACCCGATTTTGCAAAAGTGAGTTTGGATGGTGTAATAAAAACAATGTGGGATACTGCTTTAGATATGAATAGTAAATATAAAGAAACCGCTGATGGTGGGCTGGCAGTAAATATTCCTATCAGCTTAAGTGAGTGCTGAGGTTAGTATTAAGTAGTTAGTATTGAGATAGAACAGGAGCACAACGATACAATCATACTGAAAACATCAAATACTTCAAAACTCTATACTCAAATCTCAATACTAACCTAAAGTCCGTAATTTCTTTTTAAATCTCTGTCGTTTTCTCTTGTTTTAATGGTTTCTCTTTTGTCAAAATGTTTCTTTCCTTTCCCAAGCCCAATATTCATTTTGGCAAATCCTTTCTCATTTATAAAAATTTTGAGGGGAATAATGCTGTAGCCTTTTTCTTTGCTTTTTTCTTCCAGTTTTTTAAGCTCTTTTTTGTTAAGCAATAATTTACGTTCCTGAAGGGGCTCATGGTTGGCATAAGTGCCAAATGCATATTCAGAAATGTGGAGACTTTTTACATATAATTCGCCTCTGTCAAAAATGCAATAACTATCATTAAAACTTGCCTTTCCTGTTCTTAAAGATTTTATTTCCGTACCCTGCAATACAATTCCTGCTGTATATGTTGTTTCAAAAAAATATTCGTAGTAAGCTTTTTTATTATTCAGTTCCACTTTACTGTTTTGTCAAAGATAAAAAACTAAAATTTAAATTTATTTATTAGAATTTATGAAGCAATAAATTTTATATTTACTGATGAATAACACATTTCAAAAAGGGAGTTTTTTAATCCGCATGCATCCATTACAAAGAATAATGTTAAGCTTTTTTTTTGCGGGAATTGTTTTTTTTATAATTGAAACATTCAAGGTTAGTGTTTTATTGTTAATTATTTCAACGTGGTGTGCATTTGCTTTTAGCTACGTACTCACATCATGGATAGTAATGTTTAACAGGAAAATGGAACAAATAAAGAAGATGGCTAGGGAAGATGACGGAAGTAGATTATTTGTCGTTTTTTTTACAATAATTGCTTCTTTTGCCGCTATGGTTACCGTACTCATTTTAGTGATTTCCTCTTCCACGCAGGAAAAGAATGAAATGATTACTGTGTCAATGTGTTTTTTCTCTGTGCTGCTTTCCTGGACGCTAGTCCATACAATTCTAACTTTTCATTACGGACACCTATATTATGACAATGATGAGACAGGTAAAAAGCAAAACAGAGAGGGTTTAATATTTCCTTCTGAGGATGCACCTGATTATCTTGATTTCGCCTATTTTTCTTTTGTTATTGGAATGACTTTTCAGGTTTCTGATATTCAAATTACAGATAAAAAAATAAGGAGACTTGTT
>JAYVVD010000406.1:0-4659 GCA_043787295.1 Ferruginibacter sp.
AACTTCCACCCTTTTTAAGTTTAATGGTGGTATTTGTAAAACACTTAACCCGCTTGCAAAGCCCAAATACAGTGGAAACCCATCCTGCAAAAGCTGTGTGTATTTTCCTTCTAACCCCTGTATGCGTATGCTTGAACCGCCTGATACCTGCGAAGTTTGCTGTGTTTGCACGCCTGCAATTTCTGATACAAGCATTTTAATATTGCCTGGCTGCATTACAGATTTTTCATCGAGATCAGTAGCTGGTATGCCTTCTATTCGTGTTGGAATGTCTTTTATATTGCGGCTGCTCCTTGTAGTTGTTACTACTTTTATTTCTTCTAAATCTTCTGATGATGCCTCTAATAAAATTGAGAGCGTTTCATTTTGCGGAAATATAATTTTAATTTCCCTTTCGGCATAGCCGGTGCCGCTAACAATAACTGTTTGCCTGCCGTTTGCAATGTTTGTAATCTGTACAAACCCCGTACTGTCGCTAATACTGCTATTTTTTGTGCCTTTTATATTTACAGAAAGACCAACTAATATTTCACCGGTTTTTTCGTTTTTTAAAATTGCCTTAAAAGTATTTTGGGCAGAAATTTGGTGAAATGAATTTAATAAAAATAATAAAAAAAGTATTTTCTGCATCGGTTTTTTCTGTTTAATTAAGCGACGAATTTACGAGTATAAATATTTAACGGAAAGGGAAATTTATAAATAGATTTTTATAAATATGATGCAAAAAAAGTTGAACAAGGATTTACTGATAATATAGCCAGGATAGGAGCGGCACCGAAGTAAGTGCAGGTACATCGTACAGTCCGTGATTAAATTTCTTTAGGAACATTTTTAAACTTTTTATACAAAGGCTGCTTAACAATAAACAACACAATTAATAAATAAAGACCTATTAGCCTAAATTTTTATTTTTATATTGTATATATGGGCAAAAGTTGTAGTGTTGTAAATGAAGTGAAGCGGTAGAAACGCTGCTCAATTTATTTTTTTTGACTCATCAACATTTATGTAAAATATAATTTTACTTTTAAAACTAAAATATGAAATCAAAATTTTGGCTGGAAGAACCGGAATCGCATGATTTTTTAGCAGCTTCCGATTACCTGGAACTATTGTACCCAAAAAGCGAAGCATCAAAAATTGCGAGCAACCTAAAACAAACTACAACGGTAAAAAAGAAAGCAAAAGATATTTTGCGTGCCAGTCTACTGCCTATGTTGCCTAAGAAAAATATTCATGTGGCAGAAAATTTATTAAAAATAAAAAAAGGTAAAAAATTATCTCCTATTTTATTGGTAAGTGATGGCAAACTTGTAATTGCCGATGGATACCACAGGGTTTGTGCAATATATTATGTTTCGGAAGACCAGGAAGTGCCTTGCAGATTGGTAAACAAAGGAGGCCTTTAAATAATGTGCATTTATTAAAATTTAAAGAAAGTAAATTTCTTCTTAGAATAAGCTTTTGTAGTTATTTCTAATATTGTAATAATACCTGTTGTTTTTCTGTTTTAAATTATTATTTTATGGATTACGAAATATTTATCCGTTTTTTACTCGCTGCTTTATGGGGAGGGCTTGTGGGTGTTGAAAGACAATACAGAAGTAAGTCTGCAGGTTTTCGAACAATGATTATGATTTCAATTGGTTCTTGCTTTTTTACAATTTGCTCAATGAATATTGGTGGTTTACATAACCCTGACCGTATTGCATCCAACATTGTTACAGGAGTTGGTTTTTTGGGAGCAGGTGTAATCTTTAGGGGCGATAACCGGGTTAATGGTATAACAACAGCAGCCACAATATGGACCGTAGCGGCAGTGGGAATGGGTATAGGTGCCGGGTACTATTTTGCATCAGCCTGTGCAAGTTTTTTTATACTAATAGTGCTGGCAATTTTGCCTTATTGTGAAAGGATAATTGAAAAGTACAACCATTCAAAAGTATATTGTATAACATGTACTTTTTCTGAAGGAAAAATTTTTCAATTTACTCAACTTTTACAAAAAAATAAGTTACGGTTCAAATTAACCAAACAGATAAAAGATGGAGATAAGTTAACTATGATATTGGATGTACAAGGAAATGAAAATAGCCACGAACATTTTATTAACAGTGTAATAAAAAATGTAACCGTTGACAGATTTGAATATTAAAATAACAGAACAAAGAATTTTAAAAATGTTCTACCAAGAAATTTATTAAACAAATAGCTGTTTGAAAGAAAAGGGGAATTAGCTTTTTTTTGCTTTAGCAAGTTTCCTACATTTAATTAAAAAGTAAAGTACTTTTGAACTTGCATTATCGGCTTGATTAAGCGGGCAAAAAGTTGAACAAAGATTTACTGTTGAACATAGCCGGGATGGCAGCGGCACCGGAGCAAAGCGCAGGTACAGTGTACAGCCTGATGCAAATGTTGAAAGATGTAATGAAGCTCCTGCTCCTAACGCATTAGCTTTTCTTTAAAATAATTTAAGCGCAGTGAATCGTTCCAGCCATTAGGGTTTTTTTCAAAAGTTTTGCTGCTGTAAAACGCCATGCCTTTTAATGCAGGCAGGCTGCGAATTTTTTGTATTTGCCTTGGCAGTTGAGTCTTATCTCTCCAGGCTTCGTTGCTACCTGCACGATAATAACCAATGCCAATGTAGCAATCTTTGCCGTAGCTGTGAGCAGCCCACCAGTCTGCAAGGGTATTAAAATCTGCAAGCTTGTGGTCTATTTCCCAATAAAGTTGTGGTGCTACATAATCAATCCAACCCATGCGCAACCAGAGCAAAATATCGGCATAAAGGTCGTCGTAATTTGTTTGTCCACCTTTTGTATTGCTGCCCATCGAATCAACAGAGGCATTGCGCCAAATACCAAACGGGCTTATGCCAAACCTGCATTTTTTATTGGTTTCTTTAATGGCTTTGCCAAGCATAACAATAATAGAATCTGTGTTGCTGCGGCGCCAGGTATCTTTGCTCATGCCATTGCCATACTGGTTGTACTTTACATCGTCAGGAAATTCTTTGCCTGCAATGCGGTATGGATAAAAGTAATCATCAAAATGTACGGCATCAACATGATAACGTTTAACCACATCTTTCACAACTTTGGTTACATAACGCTGCACATCTTTATTACCGGGATCAAAATATTTTTTATCTCCGTAAGTAATAAACCACTCGGGGTGCTGGCGTGTAATATGTGTGGCAGTAACAGAAGAATTTTTAATACTAAAAACAGCACGGTAAGGGTTCATCCATGCATGAAATTCCATACCACGTTTATGGGTTTCGGTTATCATGAACTCCAGCGGATCATAATACGGAAATGGTGCTTGGCCCTGTACGCCAGTTAGCCATTGGCTCCAGGGCTCAAACGGTGATGGATAAAATGCATCCGCCGCTGGACGCACCTGTACAATCACTGCATTTATTCCATTGCGCTGGTGCATATTTAGCAATTTTAAAAAAGCTGCTTTTTGTATGTGGGCATAAATAGTTGGAGCATCAGGCCAGTCAATATTATCTATAGTAGCAACCCAAACTGCCCTAAACTCGGGCTTTGCCACAGTTTGTGCATTAGTAGAGCAAGTATAAAAAAAAGAAAAAAGCAATAAATAAAATTTCATGACAGCAAATTAAAAAGCGAAAAATAATTAAGCGATTTTTTACGAACTCATTCTCATTTTATCGAGCAATTTGTTCATGCTTTTTGCATCTGCTTCTGTAAGCGAACCCGCAACAGCATCCATTGTAAGTTCAAATGCATCGAGTTTTTCCAATAACTTTCTGCCCTTGGGGGTGATGGTTACATCTACCATTCTTTTATCGCCTTCACAAACTATTTTTTTTACAAGTGCCTTCGTAATCAGCCTGTCCACAATACGGCTTGTATCGCTCATTTTATCAAGCATTCTTTGTCTTATTTGGGAGGTAGAAATGGGTGTGGCAGCACCACGGAGAATACGCAGAATATTAAATTGCTGGGACGTAATATCTTCCTTTTCAAAAAAGCTTTTCAACCTTTCATTCAACCAATTATAAGTATAAATAATATTGATGATTACTTTTTGGTGTTCAGTTCTAAACTTTGTCTGGTTAATATCTTTTTCTAAACTCATAATAGGTACACAATAATAAAAAAAAGCTGCAACATTTTGGGTTGCAGGCTTTAAAATAATTGATTTTATTTTGTTAAAGATCGTTTATTTTATTATTGTTCTAGTAATTTTTTGTCCGCATTTGCATCAAATATTGGAGGTAATTCATGGTTGTCGGAAAACCCGTTTACATAAATTTTTACAAGTATTATAAAATAGCTGATGATTAATGACCCAGAAACAAGTCCAATAAAACCAAAGAGATTTAAGCCTACAATTACTCCCAATACTATAATGATAGGATGAACATCGCCGATTTTTTTCATGAAACTTATTCTGACCACATAATCGACATTCAGCTACTTATTACACTTTTTGAATTATCTGATCTGATTTTGTACGGACAAATTTATTTCAGGAGAAACCCGGTTTACGGTTATATTAAATTGGCCGAGAAATAATTACAAGATAAAAGAGAATGAACATCATAGTCGTCCAGCCCTTCTTCCACTTCTTTGTAAAAAATCAGTTTAAAATAATAGCCCCGGCTAAGAATAATCAGAAATAAAA
>JAYVVD010000407.1:0-15935 GCA_043787295.1 Ferruginibacter sp.
AAAAGCCTTGTAAATGTTGTCGACTATATTCATGCAAGTTTTTTATCAGGATTATAAAATTGGAAAATATAAATCCATATATTTGCAGTCAAAAAAAAAATGGCTGCGTAGCTCAACTGAATAGAGCATTTGACTACGAATCAAAAGGTTTTAGGTTTGAATCCTAACGCGGTCACCCCACAGGACTTTTCATTTTTAACAATGGAAAGTCCTGTTTCTTTTTTCCTCAAACCCTTACTCCCACTGCATAACAGCGAAAGTATTTCACTTGGTTTTGTGGTTTGAAAACCTTTGTTTGAGTACACCAGTTTTTCAGGGAATATCAAACCAATCATTTTAAGCTTATTGTCAAGGCTTGCCGCTGTATAGTACTCATTTAAATTGTTTAATAACGAGATGCCAAACTTGCAATACTCTTTATAACCGCTGTCCATTTTTTCGTATTCGCTTATCTTCCTTTCTATTTCCCTACCCTCTTCATTTACCTTTTCTCTTACGACGTTATAAACAAATTTGTCTACCTCACCTTTTGCCAAACCCATAGCGGTGTTTTTAAGCAGGGCTGTATTCTCAGCTTTTTTAGTGTGTAGTTTTTTAATTTCTTTATCCCGATCACCTTCATTTGTTTTATAAATATCTTCCATTACAGCCAGGTACAATGCAGCCATGCCATCGTCCATTTTTATAGTATGTAACCACTCATTGAAGTAACTGTGCATTGCTTCACTTTTGTGCCTTTCTTTGCAACCTTTAGTGCAGTGGTAATAAAAGTATTTACCACCATTTCCCTCAGCTGAACTTCCTGTAAGCATTTTGCCACATTGCGGGCAAACCAAATGCCCCCTTAGAGGGTAAGCATTGTTTATTCTTGAATAAGTTGTTTTAGCTTTTTTCTTCCCATCCAAAACATCTTGCACATCATAAAATAATTCCTCTGCTACGATTGGCTGATGAATGCCTTGCACAATCTCTTCTTCTTCATCACCCCATGCTTTCACCCTTATTTTACCGCAATAGATAGGATTTCGCAAGACCGTATAAAAATTACTCCTGCTACTTTTTAAGCCCTCCTTCGTTAGTTTTTTCCTTAAAATTTCAATTGGATATAATCCTGTAGCCATCAATTCAAAAGCCTTCTTGATCAATGGTGCTGCATCAGAGTGTATAATTATTGGCTTGTTGCCGCTATCCCTGCTGTTCTTATACCCAATCGGTGCAGAGCTTACACACCTACCCTCCTTCAAGCCCCTGCGCATTCCATTAAAAGTATTCAATGAACGCCTTGCATTTTCTACCTGTGGTGCAGCAAGGTAAAATGCTTTCATAAGCAAATTCTCAGGAACACTTTCATCAAGTGGCTGCTCAATAGCTTCAACAGAAACACCAACTTTAAGCAGTTGCGTGATCATTCCTAATGATAACTCCATGTTTCTGCTAAACCTATCCCACTTTACAATCAATAGCTTTTTTACCAACCCCTTATGGCTCTTTACAAAAGCAAGCAGATCATTAAACTTTGGCCTGTTAAATGTCTTTGCAGAATAGCCATCATCTTCAAAATGCTCCACTATTTCATAACCTTTAGAAGCACAGTACTTCTCAAGTTTGCTTTTCTGATCTGAAAGACTAAAGCCTTTCTCTGCCTGATCATCAGTGCTTACCCTTGTGTAAATTATTACTGTTTGCATCTGCTTGTTTTTGAGCGTTTAAAAAATAATCGAGATTGCCTACTTTATACATCAGTTGGCGGATGTGTTTTACTTCTTCGTCTGTGTAATGTTTTCCTTTTTGTTCTAAAAGCTTTTTACATTTTTCTAAGTTGAGCATTATTAATCGCTTCACTGAAACTCCGGGGCTTTGTCCGGTCATTGCAGCCGTTGGCAATTATTATAGGGTGCATTATCCCTTTCTATTTATTTGTTTTTTAATTGTTCTTCTGATTGATACTTTCTTACCGTCATCCACAACCACCTCAATTTTTTGGTACCTGTGTTCTCTTATCACATCGCTTACTAATGCTGTTGCATCTAACCGCTGCATTCCTTCTACTGTTCTCATTTTACCGTCATGATAAAAAATTTCAACCTTTTCAAATGTGCCTAATCTTAAAAACGCAAGCAATTCCATTTCATCTATATCGATTGGCAGCTCGGTTTTCTTACTTGGTTTCAAATCCACATCGGGAAACATTTGCTGCAATATCTCATTCAGGCTTATTTGCAAATGATTCGTTATACCAACATTATCCTTTGCAACCTTATATTGTATTTCACTGCATGGTACAGTCACGCCATCTTTAAAAATTAAAAGCATAACAGGCATCTTAGCACCTATTGCGAACGCCGTATAAAATTCAAGCAACGGCATTGCAACACCGCACTTCTTACTTTCAAAAGAGAGGCTTTCTTTTGCCACCTTTATTTGCTCCCAGCTCATTCCAAAAGTCCGGAGCTCACAAATTATCTTAACCCACAAAGCATCTAAAATGCTAAACCTGCGCCATTCCCTACCCTCTCTGCTTCCATTCAATAATCCTTGCTGTTCCCAACTATTTAGCTGCCTGTAACTGATGGTTTCAAATGTTACCTTTCTATCTACATCGTTAAGGAGTATTGAAATTTTATTATTGTTTAAATCTTTGAAATAGTCATAAAAGCCAATATCAAAAGCTTCATTGTGGTAGGGAGCAACCAATTTTTTTGCCGAATTATTATAATGCTTAGGAAGGCTCATTTGTGCGAAAGTCTTTACAGTAAATATACAAAAATTATACCGTATGGTAAGCTTTATTACAGATAAATATCAGTAATTTTATTTTCTTAAAATATAATCGCTTATGGCTAAGGTTACAAAACCTGCATTTGGTCCACAAGCTACTTTTGAAACGTTTCGTTATCAGTTGGTAGTAGATAAGACAATGCCTATAAACATGTTTGAAAAGTATGAAACTGCTGTCCAGGTGCGTGCAGATAAAAATAATATCTTTCAAAAAGTTATTACTGCAAACGACTTTGAATTTAGAGGAGGCAGTTCAGAGCTCACTTCAAAATTTTTGTATACTGATGATGTAATGAGTTATTACAGGTTGGGCGTGAAACGAACTACAACCTTGTACGGTTCTGATTTAACGCCACACAGCGAAGACAACTATCCTAATTTTATTATTGCTTTCAATAATGATCCTACGGTTCAAAAAATTGCAATACAGACAAACTCCGCTGCATTTCATGATGTAAATACAGTCAGTAATATTATACAGGAAACGTTAGAAGAACAGTTAAAAGCCTACAATCTTTCTTTTTACACAGAGCCTATTTACAACAAGCAAGAGTTTTGGAAGATCATTAAAAAGTATCCTAAAAAAATTACCCAACTCACGTTTGATCTTATATCGCCCAACATGGCGAACATCACCAAAAACTTACAAATTGATTTAAAGCAGTTATACGAAGACACAAATACACATAAAACAAAGGTTGAGCTAAATGCAGATAAGGAAAGTTATTTAGACGTGAAACCTGAAAGTAAATTCATTAACAGCCTTGTAGATTACAGTGCAGATGGAGGCGGCAATATTTTTATGAGAGTTATGGGCGTTCGCAAACTATTGCACACAGCTCAGTCACCTGTTGAGTTTAATGTTGATAAACAACTGTTAGAAGGTGATATTGATTGGGAGAAACTAAACAATCAATTTAAAAATATTTTACTCTAAAAACACTCCCTTCAACCATTACCATGACGCTTAGTTGGAACGAAATAAAATCCCGAGCCCAAACCTTCATCAAGGAATGGGAACACGGGCACAGAGAGGAAGCAGATGCAAAAGAATTTCTGATAGACTTTTTAAACATATTTGGCGTAAGCCGTAAAAAGGTAGCAACGTTTGAACACAAAGTTAAAAAACTAAATGAGGCAGACGGCTACATAGACCTTCTTTGGAAGGGGCAAATGCTTGTAGAGATGAAGAGCCGGGGCAAGGACCTTGATAAGGCTTATACACAGGCAAAAGATTACTGTGCAGGCTTAAAAGACTACGAACTACCCAGGCAGATAATGATAAGCGATTTTGAACGCTTTGATGTGTATGATGAAAACGGCAGCAAAACAAGTTTCACACTCACCACTCTCATACAGTACATACAAATATTTGGCAACATAGCCGGGTATGAAAAAAGGATTTACAAAGAACAGGACAGTGTAAATATTGATGCGGCAGAGCGCATGGGCAAGCTGCACGATAAACTCAAAGCAGCAGGTTATGAAGGGCACGAGTTAGAAGTTTACCTCGTACGTTTAGTATTCTGCATGTTTGCAGATGATACAAATATCTTTGAAAAAAACACGTTCCTCGATTTCATCGAGAAAAGAACCTCAGAAGATGGCAGCGACCTTGCGCCACGCATAGCACAACTCTTTCAGGTGCTAAACACACCGGATGAAAAGCGAAACAAGAACCTTGATGAAATGCTGCGGGCATTCCCATATGTAAATGGTAAGTTGTTTGAAACTGCCCTATCAATGCCTGAGTTTGACAGCGAAATGAGAAATACGCTCATTCATTGTTGCAGCTTGCATTGGGGCAAAATATCGCCTGCAATCTTCGGTTCACTGTTTCAGAGTGTGATGGATGAAAAGCAAAGAAGAAACCTTGGCGCACATTACACAAGTGAGAAGAACATAATGAAGGTTATAAAGCCTTTGTTTATGGATGAGTTGGAAGCACAGTTTGAAAAAAGCAAAAACGATAAACGGGCATTACAAACACTCCACAACCGTATAAGTAAATTAAAGTTTTTAGACCCGGCCTGCGGCTGCGGAAATTTCCTGATCATCAGTTACCGTGAGCTCCGTATGCTTGAACTGAAGCTCGTAAAACAGCTTTTAAAAAACCAACAGGTAACGAGCATTAATGATTATTTTTTAGTTGATGTAGATCAGTTCTATGGCATCGAGTATGAAGATTTCCCAAGCCAAATAGCACAAGTGGCTATGTGGTTAATTGACCACCAAATGAATGAAATGGCAAGTGTGGAGTTTGGTGAATATTACAAACGCATACCGCTTAAAAAAAGTGCAACCATTGTACACGGCAATGCATTGCGGATTGATTGGCAAAGTCTGCTAACTCAAAATGAAAAGTATAATTATATATTCGGTAATCCTCCATTCATTGGTAAGAGTTTGCAAAATGCGGAGCAGAAAAAAGATATGGAGGCGATATTTCAAGACGTAAATGGTGCAGGCGTTTTGGACTATGTGGCTGCATGGTATTTAAAGGCAGCCGAATATTTAAAAGCAACAAGCCATCATTTTAAACACGACGGTCTTTTTACTATTGAAAGCATAGCAAGTTTTGTTCGTTGTGCATTCGTAAGTACTAACTCAATAGCTCAGGGCGAACAAGTTTCAATACTATGGGGAGAGCTTTATAATAAGTATCATGTAAAAATTGATTTTGCCCATCGTACGTTTAAATGGGGTAATGAAGCTAAGGCTAATGCGGCTGTACATGTTGTAATAATAGGTTTTACGAACTTCAACACACACAACAAATGGATCTATTCATATGATGATTTAAAGGGAGATGCACATGGTGAGAAAGTAAAAAATATAAATCCATACCTCGTAGAAGGTTCAGATAACTTTTTAATAAATCGCAAGAAGCCTTTATGCAACGTACCTGAAATCTCATACGGTAGCATGGCAAATGATGGAGGAAATCTTTTATTAACTGATGAAGAAAAAAATAATATTGTACGTGACAATCCCGAATCAGAATCATTTATAAAACCATTTTTAGGTTCACAGGAATTTATAAATAATATTAAACGTTGGTGTATATGGCTAAAGGATGTTTCTCCAAATGAATTTAAAAATATTAGACCAATAACAAATAGAATTGACTTAGTTAGAAACTACAGACTTAAAAGCACGAGAGCAGCAACTCAAAAATTGGGCGCTTTCCCCACACTCTTTGGTGAACTACGTCAGCCTGTAACAGATTATTTATTGATTCCCGGTGTTTCATCTGAAAATAGAAATTACATTCCTATTGGCTTCTTAAACAAAGAAATTATTGCCAGTGACCTTGCGAGAACAATCTCTAATGCTACACATTATCATTTTGGTGTTGTAACATCCGTAATGCACATGTCTTGGACAAGAGCGACCTGCGGGAGGTTAAAGAGTGATTATCGATACTCAGCAAGCATTGTTTACAACAACTTCCCTTGGCCCGAAAATCCAACCGAAAAACAAAAAGCTACTGTCGAGTCAGCAGCACAGGCAGTTTTAGATGCAAGGCTACAATTTCCAAATGCAAGCCTTGCAGATCTGTACGACCCCAACACAATGCCACCTGTATTAGTTAAAGCACACCAGGCATTAGATAAGGCGGTAGATCTTTGTTACCGCTCGCAGCCATTCCCAAACGAAACAAAGCGCATAGAGTTTTTGTTTGAACTGTACGATAAATATACAAGTGGCATGTTTCAACCAATTAAGAAAACTAAAAGGTCTAAACTGCAAACGACTGAAGAAAAGAATTTGATTTGAAAATAAGTTCAGAAATAAAAAATTTGTCTATAAGTGATGGAGAACGAACTCTTAAAGTATTAAGTAATGAATTTAAAACCCGCAACCAAAGTTAGAACAGAGTATAACATTTATTGTGATGAAAGCTGTCACTTAGAAAATGACAAAATAAAGGTCATGGTATTAGGTGCTGTTTGGTGCTCTGTACTAAAAAAGGAAGAAATATTTGATCGTATCAATGATATTAAAAAAAGGCATTTGCTACCATCAAGTTTTGAGATAAAATGGAATAAAGTTTCCAAAGCAAAAGTTGATTTCTACATGGATTTAATTGACTATTTTTTTGACGATGATGATTTACACTTCAGAGCCTTAGTAGTTCCTGATAAAACAATATTAAATCATAAGCATTTCAACCAAACCCATGACCACTTTTATTATAAGATGTATTTTGACTTGTTAAAAGTTATTTTAGACCCTCATTACTCTTATAACATTTACCTCGATATTAAAGACACTAAAAGCCAGGAAAAGGTAGTTGAATTACAAAATATTCTAAGAAATACACACTACGATTTTTCAAGGCAAATAGTTAAAAAATTTCAGCAGGTCCGTTCACATGAAGTTGCATTACTGCAAATTACTGATCTATTAATAGGTGCTATAACATACACTCACCGCAACCTCAATACAAATACCGCAAAACTTGCCTTAATAGAAAAGATTAAAAAAAGAAGCGGCTACAACTTAATGCATTCAACACTTTATAAAGAAGATAAAGTAAACCTGTTTATTTGGAAAGGCAAAACTGTGAGTAACGATGATTGAAATTACATTACCTGAGTTGATACTTCTTTCGGATTTTAATGGAGACTACCATGCATACATGGAAGCAGTATATGCAATCTTTGAGCTCGATTTTATTAAGTCCAAACCTGTATTTAGAGGAAAAAGATTAGGGTTAAAATATCATCCTGAAACGCATGGCAAGGCTTACACTTTCTATCACATGACTCACGAGGGTAACGATGAAGCAAATAGAGAGCCTGATCTAAGAAGATGCGAGAGATTACCTTGGGCACGTCCGGTTATTGAAAACTGCGATGCTTGGGATTTAAAGATATGGAGGCAGGTTAGAAAAGGTAAAAATAGAATTTGTATATGGTTAGAATTAGAAGATGAATCAGACTATTTTATAGTATTAGATGACCGTAAAGATTATATTTTGCCTTGGACAGCATTTGTATTAGAGTACGGCCACGAAAAGAAGAAAAAGCAAAAGGAATACGACGAATATCTAAAAGGTCTTGAAATGCAAGAACCGCCAAGCGAGGCTTGACGGTTCCGTAACTCTTTTAACTCATGGTTAATGAGATAATGCAAAAGTATATGTTTATATTGAAATAAACCAACCCACCTTTTAAAAGTATCATAAATTATACTTTTTGACTCTTTAATGACGAAGCTTTTCTTTATACATTTCTCTATGTAATAAATAAAATGTTGGAGGCAACTTTACCAAACCACATAAGTATTAATCCAACAGGACAAAGCTCGCTGCTATTTGATCAAACACGGGTTTCAATCTATCAAAGGCAAACGACTGTGTAACCATTGTCAAGATATATGTAGTTCCATTTTTAACTCCAACAAAGTCATAGTTATACATCTTTAATGGCGCATAATCATTTGTGTGTGTCTGAATTAAAAATTTAAATTTACTACCATTAAAACTTTTTTCACCATTTTCAACAAGCTTATAATCTTTTAGTTCAGTGAGATTGAAGAGCACATCAGCAAACGATTCTTCCAACGTTTTGTTTTCCTTTATTTTATGAATATTGAAATTGTCTCGAGAAGTATCTGTTTTGCTGCTTGGTATGCGATAGCCAAGTAATACCATATCAGGATAGCTTTTATTTATCCCGTATTTCCAATCAACGGGTATGTTTATCGAAAATTTATTGATTGTATCCTTATAAGTAACGAACGCTTGCCCCTTCGCTTGCAGGATAAATGAAATAAATAGAATTACTAAAAAATGGCGCATGTAATTTGAACTTTTGACTCAAAGTTGAACTATGTTTATTTAACCCTCGAATTTCTTTTTAATTATTTCTCTGTTATCATAAAAGTAATTGGTTGCCTGCGGTATGCATTTACTTTTTTTCCATCTTGCGAAGCAGGAGTCCATTTAGGGCCTTTCCTTATTACCCTCATAACTTCATTTTCCATCCCATAACCTACATTCGTTTCGGGCTGTATATCTGAAATACTTCCATCTTTAGAAACTATAAATCTTACGATTGCCGTGTATGTCCCGGCAGGTGCTTTCTTTTTAGCCGGCACATCCGCTTTAAGGTTTTTTTCTAAGTATTCTCTCCATGCTGTTGTTCCGCCGGGGAAACTTGCTTCAATTTCCACTTTTGAAAATATTTTGGTCGTATCTAATGGCGGTGGTATAGGTACGTCTTTAGTTTGCCCGAAAGAATTATACACGGTTAAAATGAAAAGTCCAAAAGTTATTAATGTTTTAATCATGATTATCTTTTACTATATACGATTGAGGTTTTATCAATTATAGTTCATTTAAAGGGATTATCCAGCAGCCGGTTACCATTCAAAACTGAAGATAAAGCATTTCAGTACCTCAATATTTGTAAAAAGGGCATTGGGCGTATTATCCACTTAAGGTTTAATAGTTGTTCTATCTTTTTTTAGAGGTCCGACAGGTATTTTGTGCAAATTTTCTTCGGGGGAAACAGGCAATTTTTGTTTCTGTTGCGATGCGTATCGTTTGTAAGCTCTCAATTCGCTTGCATATTCATCAGTTGGCCATTTTTCATCAATATCTTGGATGGTTATTAAATCAATGTCATTCTTCGGAATTATTAACGGTTGATTGTTTTTATATAGGGTGTTATACTCAGTTAAACGATTCTGTAATTCTATAATATTTTTTTTTGCTTTACTTTTTATGTCTGATTCTTTTACACGTAGAATTGTTGAATTTAATCCGCTTATTTTTTCCTGTGTGGAGGATTTCTCAATTATTTTTTCCTGTTTTTTTTCACGACTGCCGCCCATAAGCGCCAACACTCCATGGGCTACAAGATTCGCTCCCCGTCCCACTTGAGCAAACACACTACTTGTTTGTAAAACAAGCATCATTATCGTAATAAAACAAAGCCTTCTTGTTGTTTTCATTGGGGTGAATTTTATGTATTGGCAAATCAATCTTAAATAAAAATAAGAAATATTTTCAATTTTGCAATCCCTTACAAATAGCAAAATTGCTAAAAGGTGGCGCATGAACTTTTGAAATAATGATCTAATTGAAGTAATCATAATTTAATGATCGCTTTTATCGGCTGTCGCTCAAGTTACTAAATAGAAGTTTCTAAAGCAATTTTGATCGGGCGTCATTAATTAAGTTGTTTATTGAATCTGTGTCTTTGTCCATTTCTTTAGCCTGCAAAAAATATTCTAACGCTTTGCTATGTTGTTTAAGTCTTAGATGATAAATTCCCAAGTTTCTATAAACGTATGAGTTTTCCTTATCTAACAGTAAGGAATGTTGAACATCCTTTAGTCCTTCATCCAACTGCCCAATCTCAATGTTCGCATGACCTCTGTTATTATACGCAAATGCAAGATCTTTTTGATTATCAATTGCTCTGTCCAATAGGGGAATTGCTTTTTCAAATTCTCCTTTGCAGATCATATCATATGCCAAGATGTTTAAAGTATAAGAATGGTTTGGATCTTGTTCAAACGCCTTCTGAATGTATTTTGTCCTCTCTTCTTCCCTACCTAAATACGAGCTCGTCAAACCTAAGTTGTAAAAATCATCAGCATTTAGTTCATATTTATTTTCAAATTTTTTTTGAATTTCATTGGCCTTTTCGTAATTGCCTATTAACATGTGGGATATGGATGCGTAACGAAACACATCTTCATTTACAAATCCACGCTCGATGTAATTTTCAAATATTTTTGATGTCTTTTCATATTCTTTATTAGCATAATTATTTACTGCATTCTCATACTCTAAAGGAAATCTTTTGAGTTCCTTTAAATGAAACAAAAAATAACCATCAGAATAAATAGTACTTCCATCTGAAAGCTTAATCCTCCGTGGGATGAGATTATTGAATAAGTCTAAAATGGTTGAGCAAACGGCGAATGAGAATATTAATTTTAAAGATCCATGTAAATTATAGTTAAGGGTTAGGTACAATAAACCTGAGGCAATAAAAAAAGTAAATAATGGTCCGCATAATGTATAAATGGCAACTTTATTAAAGGAAATACCATCTGTATTTACTACGCAAAATCCCCCGCCCCATTTTAGGGGATTGTAACGTATCCAGATATTGAGTTTGGTAATAACAATTTTTATACATTGAGTTTTGTCGCCGTAAGATCCAACATACACATCTACAGCTTTCTTGGTAAAAAGCATTGCAGGTATTGCATGTCCAAGTTCATGGAAGAGGATAGTAAATGGCTTTGTAATTATCGCTAAGATAATAATAGCTATGAGTATTCCAGGCAGGTATATCATGTAATTATAAAAACACTTTCTTATGTCCAAAAGTTAGTATTATAAATTCTCCAATCTCACTTTGAGAGAACTGTCGCTTTTATTTTGTTATTCTACTATTTACATTTTATACTAAGCGGTTCGCAATCTGTAAATTTGGTTGATTATTTAAGCCCTAAGTGCCAAAGCCAGTAATTGGATTAGTTTTTTTGAATACTGCATTAAGCTCTTCAATTTTTATTGAATATTCTTTATTACTCAAAGCATCTACAGTATTCAGCCAATTAAGTGTATTTACTTGCTGTTCATAACTCATCATATTGGTTATTTGTCCGTATTTCAGAATTAGAACATTTTTTCGCTTAAGCATTAAGGTGTCAATAAATTCAGAAAGTTCATCTTTTGAAGGCTTATCAATAAGAAATCTTATTGAGCTTTTATTCTCATTATCAGTTAAAAAGATTGAGCTTTTATAAGTTAACAAATAAATAATTGCTGCCATGATTGCTAAAATCAGATACCCTAAAAATGCACTCTTTTCTGTATCGCCTCCTGTTTTTTCAAAAAAGTACATAACTATCGCCAATAAAAAAGACACAATTACGGTAATGAGCCAACCAAGTTTTCCCCCTTTTGATTTTATTATTTTAAAACCTAAATCTTCAAATTTGACAAATACTTCACTACTGCTTGTTAAGCTTTTAGATGTTACCATTAAGCCTTCATCATTCATATTAAACCACCTTCTATTGAAGAGCAAATCTTTTTGGAATAGACTCATTTTCATAAAATAGATATTAAGGGTAATTTAGCTGTTTAGTAAGTATGACATTACAATTCCTTGCCTAACTTAAAAACTTGCAATAAAGATAAATAATTAGACCTAATACACGACAAAGCTTAGCCCCAAACAAATGCTTCAATGTTGCTGAAGTAGTTTGCTACAAATTCAAGGCGCACTTGCTCAAAACCATTGTTGACTGTAGTGCTTCTTCCAATTAAAATTTTTACGTGATTACTACTTTTCTTCTTTCACCATTTCGCCTCCTATATCAACTCCTCTAAAGGTAGCAGTGTATCGCATACTCTTTTGGTCAATTTCCAAAATATCCACTTTCATAACTTCACCTATTTTCATTGAATTATAGTTTGGCTTTGTAGTTCTTTTAAAAATAATTTCATAGCTACAATCGTCAATCCATCTATTTTCATATTCATATAAATATTTTCTATTTTCCATAAATTCAATAGTCTTTTTAAATGTTCTTTCAACATTTATAACTTTCCCATTTATTGAATACTTCCAATTTCCTACAAAAAATTGCTTGCATTTATTATTAAAAGAGTATAATCCTTGCGTTAAATTGTTACTGTTAAGAGTCTGTATATTTTTATTATTATTTGAACTGTCAGATACTGACGATATTGGTATTACAGTTAATCCATTCAATAACTCGTCTGCTTCATCTTTATATTTCTTAAAGGTCGAAGCAAAGGACACAACAAGAAATTGGACAGTAGCATTTTCATTTGAAAAATAATATGCATAATATATAAACTTAACTCCTGCCTGTGTGCCCTCCATTTCTAAATGAAGAACCTTGAGCCCATTCACGATTCTATATTCTTTGTGCATAATTTTTAAATCTGGAGCAGATTGCCTTCCGTTCTGAAGGGCAATTTCTACGTAGGACTCAATTGGAATATCTACCGCTTCCGAAATAATTACACCATGTAAAGATTGTCCTTTAAATTCAAGTTCAAAATCTGCATTTGGGTTTATGGTACTTTTTCCAAATTTCCATTTTTTAGGGTCTATCCAATAACCAAGATTTCCTTGAGTACTTTTTAATAGAAACGAAGCATTTTTACTTTTCACAAAACTCAAAGAATTGAATTCAATTTTATTGCTGTTATTTGCATCAAATTCTTTTGAATACTTCCATGTCCCATTTTCATATAAAATAACCTCATCACCCAATTCCGTAACTGCTTTTTTTTGTGCTTTGCAAACCTGATGAAAGCATACAAAAATTAGTGGTAAAAACAAATATCTAAAAAACATAAGGTAGATTTTAATTGGTATGGTTGCAAAATATCAAATAGTTATAATCTTTGAACAGCATCACAGGCAGCGTTGGGGCTTTGGACGGGTGTGGCATTAAAATTTTGTCCGCTGGTAACAGCTGCTTGGCTCTAATAAAGTTAGATAATAAGAACTAATGCAGCCCATCATGCCCAATAAAATTTTCCAGCTTCGGTACCCCACACCATGGGTTAATATTCCGTAATTACTTGTTATCTTTTAAACAATTATTTTCTTGACAAGTAGGTTAGCGGATATTTTTAATGTCCTCGTAATGAAATTTTGTTGTGTCAATATTAGTCCATGGATTACTAACAGGGTCAATTTTATGGTAATAAATTTCGTCAATTCCCATACCTGTTCTGTATGTTAGCCCATGCTTCTACTTTTTTTCTTGTAAAGTGTAACTAACATAGTTGCTTAAATTTCCTTTTTTGTTATGATGGTTAAAAACAAATGCAGTAAAAATTATTTTTCCTCCACTTTTGTATATAAGTTGTTCTTCAGGTCTTTGACTTGAGTCAGGTAACTTATTATCATTATCTCCCATAATAAGTTCAGTAAATTGATGAATTGAAGAAGTGTCAGTTGTTTTAAAAACAAATGTGTCCTTAGAATAATAAAGAATATTAAGTTCGTCGCACTTTTTAAAGAACAATTTAAGTTCGTTGCTTTGGTCTTTCTTTGTCTGACAAGCTGGATAAAATAAAATCGTGGCTATACAAGCTATTAAAATCTTCATAGTGTATAAATTAAATTCGATAACCTTAACGCTTTATAGTATGTGTGGTTTGATATTAACTCCGTCTGTAACCACTGTTTTGGTTTTGATAAAGTTAAATAATAAGAACAAATGCTACAAGGTAATAAGGTCTCACTACAGGCAGGTTCAGCAAGTAAGTGCGCCATCCCTTTGTAGCAGCTGCTTATAGGCTTTTTATAGCCTTTTAAGGCGGCGCAGCAGCTACAAAGCCCTTCGGGTGCTTCGCAGGTTGTCACATTCCTTGCAATTCACCTGCCTTTCGTTCGGGCAGCTACCTGTGTCCTGCTCACCCACTTTATTCATTCCTTCCTCAGTTTCGTTTCATTACGTTTCATTCACCGGCTTGGCATCTTGCACCTACAACATGGTGTCATACCTCTGCTGCAATTGCCATACACAAACACACATATTGCAGATGCAATCCTTAGAGTTCATTCCACTGCATTTCACTTCCCTTCGTCATTCATTCATTTCAGTAGGTAGCACTCCACCCGCTGCCCATAATTTGGCGTGCCTTGCGGCCTGCCTCGGCTACGGGTTTGTCATAGTTTTTGTGGCTCAGCTCATTGCCTTGACTGATAACAAAAACCTATTCCAAACCCTTGCGTCTCACTGTTGCTGCCTATCGCAGTTTCACTGCTCTTTATTCAGCACCGTGGCAGGCGCACGCAGCCAATTCCAGTCGTTCCTCCTTCCATTGGCTTTAGGCGGCACGCCCCCATGCTACAGTGTGGTCAAGTTTGCCACACAGCCCCGCTTCTTTTTTAGCCGCAGGCGCTATTACCTTTGATGTATCCATATCAACTATTTATTTGACATTAATTGCAGAAAGATTTAGCGAAGGCTGAAGTTCGTTGTGTAAATTCTTTAATGCGGTATTTAAAATCTTGACATAAGTCAAGATGAAAGGCACCGAACTGAATTAATTTGCTCTTAAAAGATAAAAAATTATGAAAATTAAATTATTTACAGTTTTATTACTCATAAGTTTTAGTTGTTCAAGGTTTGTAAGTCCAACAGGCGATGGCAAACAATCATATAATAAGGCAACGCATGTGTCTGCAAAAAACATTTTAAGAATGGACGGTGCTTATCATCATATCAATAAAGAAAGCTACAATTACCCAATTGATTATAAAAATGGTATACCAGGGAGGTATATAGATACACCATATTTAGAGCAACCCTTATTTTTCTTTAACAACGGCATAGTCCTATTTGAATATGGTTTAACCACATTAGAAGCAAAAGACCTAAAAAGAGACATATTAGGTAACATTTATAATTCAAATGGTTGGGGTACTTATAAGGTTATTAAAGACACAATTATTGCAAAAATTTATGTAGGTTTTCAGAAGGGTATTTTTATTCCTTTTAGTCAGCGTTTAGAATGTAATTTTCAAGGGTTGATTCAAAATGTAGACACAATTGTAAAGTGGCGCATGATAGAACCGTATCCAATCATAAAACGTCGTATACCTTCAAATTTAAAATATATAGAATACCTAAAAAACCCAGTTGATTTATATTTTAAACTTGTTTCAGAAAAGAAAGATATTGATCCTAACAGATCATGGTTTGTGAAATGAAACTTTTTCTGATAATATCTTCAAATGCCATACTTTTCTGCTTTCGTTTGTGGCCATCGCAATGGCTCGTTTCTCAAGTAGCTTTCCTACACAGTTTATTCTGAGTCAGTAATTAATTTTTTTCAATATTCAATATTAAAGAAGTTATTAATCATCTTGCCCGTATCCACTCAAAGCGGTCTTAAAAGATGATTAAAAAAAAACGAAGCAAAGTTAGCCGGCTATCACACTCCTATGCTTTAAAAAAACAAGGAACTACGGCATAAACACATACCCACGCTCATAGCCCTCATTTATTCCGTTCCTCCTTGTTTTTTAGCCACGCCGTCTCCCATCAATGCTTTCTTTTTTTCTTTTTTTTCTTTTACAAATTAAATTTTATCTACGAATGGAAAATGCAAACAATTTCTTCGG
>JAYVVD010000408.1:0-6608 GCA_043787295.1 Ferruginibacter sp.
CCTCCACTTGCAGCGCAACAATCCCACACTTCAATATCTTTTTTTAAGAACACATCCTGCTTTTGCAAATAATTAAATACTTGCTGAGAGCTTCGATCCCCGCTGCCTCGGTGCGTGTCTCACGCAACGTTCGCTAAGATTTTAGCTTGACAAAAAATAATCAAATTTCTGTTATAAAATTTATTTCTTGACTTATGTCAACAAATAAATAAATAACCTGATTTAATTTTATAAATATTAATCTAAATACCAAATGGCAAAGCCCCGCCAAACAAAAGGAAACACAACCGATGCTGATATAAGCCACAGCATTCGTAATACTATTTTTACTATTACAACCATACCTCCCTTGCAATAAAAGAAATCATATTTTTTTAACTTAAAAACTTAACAATGAAAAATTTTAAATTATTATGTATAATTATTGCGTGCGCAAATATTTTTGCCGCCTGCAAAAAAGATAAAACAGAACCCACTGAACTATCTAAATTACCAGCTGCCACACAAACAGGTGCTAATACTTTTGGGTGTTTGGTAAATGGAAAAGCTTGGGTGGCGCAAACGGATTGTAAATTTTTGTGTGATGCAAGAGTTTCTATAAGCTATGATCCTATTTCAGGAGGTTATATTGGAATAACGTCACTTTTGGAAAATTCTTCTAAGGACGAAGATCAGCACATGGAATTGACTTTCGATTCAGCTAATTACAAGAGTAATTTTATTTTTAATTCGACCAGTCATCTAATCGGGGGTGCCTATTCAAATAGGAAAGATTTTACAAATTGTAGAAGATTAGATAACAGCGATATTGGAACTTCAAGTACCGGTATTATTAATGTCTCCAACTTTAATTTACAAACAGGAATAGTAGCGGGATCTTTTGAATTCTCTTTGACTAAACCAGGATGTACATCCATTTTGGTCACGAATGGTCGCTTTGACTGCAAACTATTTTAAACACTCAAAAACAAATTATGAAACAAATATTTACTTTTGCAGCTCTGCTGCTAATAAATTTATGTGCCTTAGCACAAACATATCCTGTGCGTACAGAGCAGGATTTTATCTTTCAAAACTTTATTTAACTCCGCTGCCTCGGTGCGTGTCTCACGCAACGTTCGCTAAGATTTTACCTTAAAAAAAATACACACATTGCTGTTAGTAAGTTTATTTATTTCTTGACTTATGTCAACAAATAAATAAATAACCTGATTTAATTTTATTAAATTAATCTAAACGTCAATGACAAAACCTCGTCAAATAAAAGGAAATAGAACAGATGCTGATATAAGCCACAGCATACGCAATACTATTTTTACTATTACAACCATACCTCCCTTGCCATAAAAAAAATCATACTTTTTTTAACTTAAAAAACTTAACAATGAAAAATTTTAAACTAATAATGATAATAGTTGCATGCGCAAATATTTTTGCCGCTTGCAAAAAAGATAAAACAGAACCTACAGAATTATCTAAACTACCTGCTGCTACACAAACAGGAGCTAATACTTTTGGTTGTTTAGTAAATGGAAAAGCATACGTAGCTCAAAATGATTGTAAGTATTTATGCAATTCTCCATTTAAAGTAAGTTATAATTCTGATTTTGGAGGAATTGTTGGAATTACTGGAGATTGGTTAAACAGTAAAGAAAATATTGATAAGAGAATACAAATACTGATTGATTCAACGAATCATAAACTAATGCATTCTATTTCAATTTATAACCCACATCAAGGTGCTGGGTATATAGACTCTAAACTCACCACTTGTAATCAATATGACCACTATTTGGATTCCGCCTCAACTCACACAGGTAATGTTATACTAACTAAATATGATTTGCAAAATGGTATAATTTCAGGACGATTTAATTTTACTCTTACAAAACCTGGATGTGAAACTATTACAGTAACAGATGGCAGATTCGACAAAAAACTCTAACAATCTAAAATTATTATAATGAAAAAATTATTAATTGCAGCAGTAATGCTGCTTGTAACCCTATGTGCCCATTCACAAACTGATCCTGTTCGCACACAGCTAAACAGCATTTTCCAAAATATAGATAAAGCCCAAATACCTACAGGTTTTTTAAAAGAATATAGGCCGGAAGATTTTCCTGCTAAAAAATGACACACTGTTCTGTTAGTAAGTTTATTTATTTCTTGACTTATGTCAACAAATAAATAAATAAACTGATTTAATTTTATAAATATTAATCTATATATTAATGGCAAAACCCCGCCAAACAAAAGGAAATAGAACAGATGCTAATATAAGCCACAGCATACGCAATACTATTTTTACCATTACTACTTTGCCCCCTTGGCTTTAAATAATTTCATACTTTTTTTCACTTAAAAAACTTAACAATGAAAAATTTCAAACTAATAATTATAATAATTGCATGTGCAAATATTTTTGCCGCTTGCAAGAAAGATAAAACAGAACCTATTGAACTTTCTAAATTACCCCCTACAACCCAAACCGGTGCAAATACTTTTGGGTGTTTGGTAAACGGAAAAGTATGGATTCCAAAGGGGTACAACGGATCGGGTACGCCAAATCCTCATATAATCTACAGTACTGGATTGAATGGGATTCCCTATTTAAGTATTGATACGAGACTTTACGAGAATAATAATTCCGCGGGAGAAATTTATATCAGTATTGGGAACCTGGATCATATAGGCTTTTATTTCACACCTACGGATTTTAGATTTTCCGCTGGCTGGACAAGTGTATTAGGAAATTGTGGAATGACCACTTTAGATTCAACTGTTCAGTCGTGGGGAGGGGGAGTAATAACCAAATTAGATATTCCTAACCAAATTATTGCAGGCACTTTTTCTTTCAAAGCTAAGCGGCCCAATTGCGATACATTATTCATTTCTGATGGCCGCTTTGACATTAAATTCTAAACTAACTACAAACTAAATTTATGAAAAAAATCATCTTTGTGATAACCTGCTTCTTTGCAGGCATATCTTCTTATGCCCAAACAGATGCTCTACGGCAAAAACTGGACAGCATATTTCAATATATTAATAAAAACCAAATCCCTACCGGATATCTTAAAGAGTATGGTTCGGAAATGGTACCTATGCATTACTTCAACGGTTTGGTTACTGATAGTAATAATGTAGAGAGTCTGGATATTTTTCGTACGTTATATGCCGATCTGTATACAGCAAAGTTGCCTGTGCAAGAACCAGGTCCCGAAGCCCGTCCCATCTTACCCGGTATCTTACAACCGTTAACGCAGGTAAATAATCTTATAGATACCGTGAGGCTTAGCGGTACTTCATCTGTAGCTGTATTATTTGGTCAATATGCCTCACTGAAACCAACTGCATTAAATGAAAATTTATTTACTATCAGCAATGAACAGTTATATGATGTAGCGGGGCGGCCAGCTTCACCCTATCTTACAAATTCTGTATTTGCTGCTGCTGCCATCGGTAAACTTTACATCAATACCGTAAGCCTTAAATACGATGCATCTTTGTACTTCAGCAATACAAACATCAGTATAAGCTCGCTTAGCGTTGATTTTTTAGACGGGAATGGCTACCAGATCATAACCGGCGCCGGTTTTAGTAAAACTTATGCAGACAGCAGCAGCTATAAGCTGGTAGTGTATAAAGCAGTTATGAATAACGGTACCACGATGTATTGTAAGGGCAGCATAGCGGTAAGGGTTACCCAAAGCAATCTGGCCCGCTATACGGATACAGACCCTGTTGGCCGGGAAATACCTATAAGTTCCCTTACGGCAAACAGCGGGGCATACAATAATGTACAGGATAAATTGCAGATTCGCTATGCTGTAAATAACCCTACACGATTATTGCCGGCAGCACAGCGCCTTGTTCGCAAACCCCTCATTTATGTAGAAGGTTATGATGTAGAAGGGGATTATGATATTTATGATTTGATAAGATTTAATCCTAACAACCAGAATGATAATGGCGAATGGATTAATCTAGCAAATATCGCAAATGGTTACGACTTTATGCACGACCTTGATGATGTAGCCGGTTATGATCTCATATTTGTCAACTACAACACCCTGCGCAGCATACCTACTAATGCGCTTATGCTGCAAGAGGTAATTCAATGGGCCAATGCTCAGAAGGCGCAAGCCGGCAGCACAGACAAAAATGTAGTGCTGGGTGTAAGTGCCGGCGGGCTGGTAGCCCGGTATTGCCTTGCAAATATGACAAAAAATATAGGTTATAACAGTACAGATACCCGCTTGCTCATAACCCATGATAGCCCGCACCAAGGGGCAAATGTTCCCATGTCATTACAATACTTTCTGTATGATATAGCATATACAAATGTATTGGGCACAAAAGTCTTGGATACGCAGGAGGAACTTAAAAAATTTATTGCACTCAATGCTGCCCCTGCTACGGCACAGCTATTGCGGGCCAGAGCCACTCATTATCAAATGTCTTATCCGGGTCCTTTTGGTACGACTTTATATGTGGATATGGTTGGCACTGAAATGAATTCATTTTTAGTCGGTCCTTCAAGTCCATATCAGCAAATGGTAAATATTGCGCCTGCGCAGCGGCCTTATCAATTTATAGCTACTTCTCAGGGTAGCCAATGCGGCATACCTGTTATTGACGGATCTAATATTACCATTGCTAGGCAAGATGCATTGTTTACAAAATTGCGTGTGCCTATCCCTATTTGGTTTGGTAAAAAATATTGGTTAAATACAACGTTGAAAAGTCTTCCGGCTATGGGAAGTGCCACGATTGAAGATTATAATATGACAGCAAGAACATCTATATTCGGTATTGGGTTTGGATGGAAAACGATAAGAGAAGTTCATAGGGATAATCCTTCAAACTTTAATGATTGGGACGGTGTTCCCGGTAGTACTCAAAGTATAGCTGCAAGAACGAAAGGTGCTCTTACAAAAGGAGTTTTAGCAATACATGATCATGGTTCATCAAATATTCCCGAACCATTTGTTATAGTAGACGGAGGCTTAAGTTTAACCATCGTTAAAGATCTTTTTTCATTTATAAGTACTACGAGTGCTTTAGATGCGACCCAAGGTATTTCGGCTTACACAGCTTTCAATTTTGTGCCTAACGGAAATGCAAATACTGCAACGGATAAATATATTTCACAGTCAAAACTGGGGAATTTTTATAATATTGGGCATACTGATTACACTGCTCGTAATGCAAGATGGATTTTTAATGAAATGCAAAATATAACCCAACCCATCACCTGCCAAGATTATTGCCTCAATGATTTAAAAATTTCTCCAAATGCGGGTATTTGCGGTAATTCAAATACTTATGAAATTGCTAATTTACCACCCGGCGCAACGGTTGCTTGGTCTGTAACGCCTACAGGTATTGTAACGCCAAATACATCAAACGCAAACCCTGTAACATTAACAACAGTAACAAGTGGCACTGTAACTTTAGCTGCAAATGTTACGCTGCCCTGCTCTAACACTGTGGGCAATACAACCAGTACAAAAAATTTTAGCAAAGTATTGCAGGTTGGCAATGTAGGTTTTGGCGGCACGTATAATATTAGTATCAATGGTTCATCTATGGGCTCAATGCCATTTACGGGCAACACGAGTAGCTTTATACAAGCACAAAGAGGGCAAAATGTTTCAGTTGCTTTTAATATTTATAACTCTCAAAATCTAACGAATTTAAGATGGTCTACTGGTGGGTATTATATCAATGGTTATGGAAACTCGTTTGTTTATAGTGTGAATGCCTCCACTTATCAATACAGCACAGTTTCCACAACTATTTACTTTTATGCAGACTCCCCTTGTGGCCCTGTTCAATATACATTCAGGTTAGATGTTTTTTCATCTTTAAGAATGATGGTTACTGCCAGCCCAAACCCTTCTACTACAGGAGAAATAAATATCGCAGTAACCAAAGAACATGAAACGACTGCAAGACCTGCAAATTTTCCAGCCGAAGTAAAGGCATTAAATCCTTATACAAAAATTACAATTACTCCTTTAAACAGCAATTTACCGGCAAAGACATTACTGTTTAAAGAAGATACCAACATAAACTATAAAATAAATACCAAAGGGCTCACAGCAGGTACTTACGCTGTAACGGTAGAAAGAAATAATATCATTACAACAACAAAGATTATTGTGTTGTAAGATAAAATTCATTGCATGTTTGAAGTAAGAAATTTTGAGGTTAGAGATGACAGTTTTTAAAAACTGTCATCTCTATTTAAAGTTCATTCTCAAAAGTGGTTTAATATCTTAAAACTGCCACAAACATCGTATCTGCCTGTACTTCATAACCTTTTAAATATTCCATTTGTAAAATCTGCAAATGGAATTTTTCTTTTAATGCTGTTACTACATCTTCATTTTCCTTTTTAAAAACAGAGCAGGTAATGTAAAAAAATAAGCCTTCGTTTTGTAAATACGGAATTGCATTAGAGGCAATTTGTAATTGCTTTGCCGCAAATGTTTCAATTTCCTTAACATCAAAAAAAGCTGTTTGTTCAGGTGTACGGCTCCATGTGCCACTGCCCGTGCAGGGTGCATCACAAATAATTAAATCATATTTTTTTTCAG
>JAYVVD010000409.1:0-3954 GCA_043787295.1 Ferruginibacter sp.
GGACGCAGTAGCATTTGTACACGAGCAACTAACAGCAATACCAACATTACCTAACTTTAAGGCAGGTGATAATATTACTGTAAATTATAAAATTGTAGAAGGCGTAAAAGAACGTATTCAAAGTTTTAAAGGTGATGTTATCAAACGTCAAGGCGTTGGCTCAACCGCCACATTTACAGTTCGAAAAATAAGTGATGGTGTAGGTGTAGAGCGATTGTTTCCCGCATTTTCTCCAAATATTGAAAGTATCGTTCTTAATAAGGTAGGACGTGTAAGAAGAGCCAAACTTTATTTTCTTAGAGAAAGAAGTGGTAAAAGCGCACGTATTAAAGAAAAAAGAATGGCAGTCGGTCTTAAGAAAGGGAAAGCTTAATTTCATAATAAATTATAAAAAAGCGAAACACAGGTGTTTCGCTTTTTATTTTATTCGTTTTTCTTAACCTCTATATATAAGAAGTAAAATCTTCTCATCTTTAAACTCAGAATTTATAATTTGGCATAAAATTTAGCCTAGGTTAATACACCGTTAAACCAAATAATAAAATTACAATCAAACCAGCTCTCTTGTAAAAACGTTTATCTTTACACTTTAAAACAAATAATATGATACTTAATACCATTTTTTTAATCTCTATGCCTGGTGGCAGTGAGTGGATACTAATAATACTTGTGGTGCTTTTAATGTTTGGTGGTAAAAAAATACCGGAACTTATGCGAGGTGTAGGTAAAGGCATGAGAGAATTTAATGATGCCAAAAATAATGTTAAAAACGAAATTGAGGAAGGCATGAAAGAAAAAGAAGTTCGCACATCAGCATCAGCTGAAGAAATAAGATTGCAGGAATTAAAATTGCAACAAATGAAAGAAGATAGTCTAAAAAACGCGTAGATTAATATTATTTAAATTGGGGTCGAAAAATGCTGAATCATTAACTTGGTTAGTGTTTTTCGACTTTTTTTATTATCAAAAACGAACAATTTTTATGTTTTCTTTTACCAATATTGAAGATTATCACTTTAATCTTTTAAACAAAAAATTTACATGCAGAGATGCAGTAAATTTCTATTTAAAAAATATAGAAAACAATAAACACCTTAATGCTTTTGTAGAGGTTTATAAAGATGAAGCATTAGAAAAAGCTGCCTTATTAGATGAACAAAGAATTAATGGAAAATCTTTAAAAAAATTGCATGGGGTTATAATTGCAATTAAAGATGTAATCTGTTATAAGGACCACAGGGTTACTGCTGCGTCAAAAATTCTTGAGAATTTTCAATCCTTATACACTGCTACTGCATTACAATTTTTAATAGATGAGGATGCCATTATTATTGGCAATTGTAATTGTGATGAATTTGCTATGGGCAGTACCAACGAAAATTCTGTGTATGGCAAAGTCTTAAATGCTTTAGACAATACAAAAGTGCCTGGTGGTTCATCGGGTGGAAGTGCTGTTGCTGTACAAGCGAATATGTGTATGCTATCATTGGGAAGTGACACTGGAGGTTCGGTTAGACAACCAGCCGATTTCTGCGGAATTATTGGAATGAAACCTGGCTATGGAACAATATCAAGATACGGTTTAATTGCATACGCATCTTCATTTGACCAAATCGGAATTTTTGGAAAAACAATTCAGGATGTAAAATTATTGCTCCAACTAATGAGTGGGTACGATAAGATGGATAGCACGATGAACATGGAACCACTGATTAATTTGGCGGAAAAAAAATGCTATAAATTTGCTTATTTAAAGCAAGCACTTGAACATGCAAGTTTAGATAGTGAAATAGCTTTTCAAATTAAAAATTATATCATTTCATTAAGAAAGGCGGGACATGAAGTAATAGAAATTAATTTTGATCTTTTGGATTATATTGTCCCTGTTTATTATGTTTTAACTACAGCTGAAGCCAGCAGTAACTTAAACAGATATGATGGTATAAAATATGGAAAGCAAAATGTTATAAAACATCACAATTTGAACGAGTTATATTTATTTAACCGATCTGACGCATTCGGAGCAGAAGTTAAGCGAAGGATTATGCTTGGAACCTTTGTTTTGAGTGCAGGATATTATGATGCATATTTCAATAAAGCTCTTCAAATTAGAAATATATTGATCCAAGAAGTTAAGAAAATATTTCTAAAACATGATGCTTTACTAATGCCGGTTAGTCCAACAACTGCTTTTGATATTGACTCAAATACTAAAGACCCGATTGCTATGTATTTGGCAGATATTTATACCGTATTTGCTAATATTACAGGAATTCCTGCAATTGCCCTCCCTTTATTTTCACACAGTAATAACATGCCTTTTGGAATTCAGATTTTATGTAATAAAAAACAAGAGTTACTTTTGTTCCAAATCTCAGAAAAGCTTTCTAAGATAAAAAAGAAAGTTTGCACTAAATGAAAATACTTTTTTTCACATATTTTTTTTCTTTTCTTTTCCTGTTTAAAATGGGTAATGCCCAAACAATTTTACAAGAAACGCCAGAGGCCTTGGCGGATACAACTATGCCTATAATTAAAGAGGAGGAAGAAATTATTGATGAAATTATTGATACCAAAGCATTACCCCAAAAAGATAAAATTCAGTACTTTAGTAAGCTAACGAGATATGGTTTTAAAAATCTGTTTCCGGCCTATTCTTATAATGCATCAATGCCCTATTCATCTCAAGTAACGCCCCAAGCTGAGTCATATATGCAGGATTATTTAAGAATGCATGGAAAGCAACTTTCTGGAATGAAATCATGGTGTATGCCTTATTTCAATTTGATAGACAACATATTTACACAATATGGAATACCAAAAGAACTTAAATATTTAGCTGTTATAGAAAGTAATTTAAAAATAAATGCTACAAGCTGGGTTGGCGCAAGTGGTCCATGGCAGTTTATGCCCTATACTGCAAGAGAAAATGGATTGGTAGTAAATGAAATGGTTGATGAAAGGAGAGATTATTTCAAAAGTACGCATGCTGCTGCGAGGTATTTGCTCACTTTATACAAACAAACCCATGATTGGTTATTGGTTATTGCAGCATATAATGGCGGACCCGGAAGGGTCAATTCTGCTATTCAAAGAAGTAGAAGTAGAAATTTTTGGTCGCTTCAATATAATTTGCCTGAAGAGAGTAGAAACCACGTGAAAAAGTTTATTGCTACACACTATATTATGGAAACGGGAGGAAGTAGTGCAGGCTATGGAAATACTGGATTTAGTACAAACGCAGGCGGAGGAACTGCAGTAAATCCATACATAAATAAACCAACACTTACTGTAAACGAAATGGAAGCTGCAGAAACAGAAACCATAACAGGAAAGTATAACTCTGTAATAGTATCCAAAAATATTTCAATGGATATAATTTCTTTTAACCGTTATAATCCACTTTTTGATAATCAAATTGCTACGAATGGTAAATATGAACTCATATTGCCACAAGATAAAATGCGTCAGTTTCTTTCAACAAAATACCAGATATTAAATGAATGTGTACAGTTTTTACTTGGCGACACCGAAATGCCCAATAATACAATGCTATATAAATCTAAGAAAGAGAAGAGGATAAAATCTTAGCCTCATATTTTACAAACTTTGTTTCGTTAGCACTTTTATTATGGCGTTTGCTTTTAGCAAACACTCTTCATATTCTTCTTCGGGGTCACTAAAAAAGGTAATTCCGCTGCCGGCAAAAAAAGAAACTTCCTTAAGATATTCATTGTAAAAAATACTTCTTATTACTACATTAAAATCAAAATCGCCACTGGGTGTTATGTAACCAATACTTCCTGAAAATAAACCTCTTGGTAAAAGTTCATACTTTTCTATAAGTTCCATCACACGCTTTTTTGGTGCACCAGTCATAGATCCCATGGGAAAGCATGCTTCAATGGGTCTGATAAATTCTTTACCAGTACAAAGTGTTCCTTGTATGGTGCT
>JAYVVD010000410.1:0-9158 GCA_043787295.1 Ferruginibacter sp.
TTTTTTATGGAGAATTACTTCTTTCGATAAGAAAAAATAAATGGATTAATAATGGGAGCAATTAATGCGGTAGCAAAAATAAAACACAATGATTGAATTATAAGTATTTGGCAATTTAGATTTAGAGCACACCTACTCCTGCAATTAAATGATTTTTCAATAGTTTTGCTATGATATGCTTTCTATAAATAATAATTGAAGAAGCATTAGAAAAATTAATTTAAATTTTATTTTAAATGGCTTTTTACATATATATCAGTATAGGTTTTGTTGTAGGTTTTATTCTAGCGTGGATTATACAGGTAATAAACATTCAAAAAATAAAAAAAGAAAATAAAAGTTTAAAAGGGTTGTTGGAAAGTGAAAAACTCATAAAAGAAAATACCCAAAAAGAAAATCATTATTTATTACAAAATGCTGATGCAGCCTTGCTTACAACGAAAATTAAATTAAAAGCTACGGAAGATCTCAATAAAGTTATGGACAATGATATTTTGCTGATGCAGAAAAGTAATGAGGAAACGGAGGAATTACTTGCAAAAGGTGAACCTGCCATACACGAGTTAAAATTAAAACTTATAGAAGCCAATAATATTATTTCAAGATACAAGGCACAAGTTGGTGAAAAATAGCTACAGGTTATTGAACTTTTGTAGCGTCATCATTTTCTTTTTTATCTTTTTGGAATTTATTAAATAAATCGAGTTTAAAATTTACTTTACCATCACTCCCTGTTTTTCCCCTTAAGAAAATGCTTCTTCCAACTTTAGATTTTGTGCCAATATTAACCGGATTATAATCTTCATCTCTTTTTTTAAGATTATTAAGCGGTATTTGAATGCTTAAATCTGAGCCTGCTTTTTTACTATAAATTCCTTCTACAAACAATGATAAAACAGATGACTGAATTTCCATCCTGTTTAGTTTAATATCACCGTTTTTAAAAGTCAGATTATCTTTCAATTCTGCAAAAGTTATGTTGTCAAAATCACGTTTTTTAAAAATAAAATTCTGTATTTTTTTTATAGGTTCAAAATTATTTAAGCCCCCATTTTTTAAAGAAAAACTTACTCCGCCGTTTACAGAGGTCTGGAGCACTTCGCCTTCATCACTAATATTTAAAGTAGTATTAACCTTAGCTGTTAACTGCCCCGCAAGATTGGTAGATAAAATCCCATCCTGCCCAAAATTATTAAATGATGCAAATAACTTTTTTACATCGGCATTATTTATATCAGCATTAATATTTGCTGTATGGTATATGCTTGAATTATTTAACAGTTGTCCCTTAATATTCATGCTGCCCCCTGTTGCCTGCATACTTATGTTGTTCAATATATATCTGTCCTGAAGTAATGTTATGCTTGCATTAGCGTTATTTGCTAAAAACTTTCTATATCTCAAAATGGGAGCAGTTAATGAAAGATTAACAATGCTTTTCTCTAAAAGATTATCAATTTTTACAGCCATATCTCCAAAATTTTTCTTATTGCTGCTTACTTTTTTTACAGTGTTATTTTTCTTTTTTAGGAGGTATGTAAAAGCACCCAAATTAAGATCCGGAGAAAAAATATTGTAATCAATTTTTACTTTGTTAGGTTCAGTATTTATTAATGTTAAAACATTTTTAGCGGTACCGTTCATTACAACTTTATTGTTAAGAATATTACACTGTAAATTCTGAATAAACACATCTGAGTTTTTAAAAACGAGTGCCCCATTTACCGCTTTCAAATCCATATTTTCTGGTGTATATAACATGTTTCCATTTTTAAAAGATATGCTGCCATCAAGAAACGAATTAGTATTATTATTTTTTTCAATGGGACCTTTATAATTAAGTAATATATCTGCATTACCCGATAAAAACTGAATAGAATTTATAGGAATAACTTCATTTAAATCAGTAAAATTAAACGATGAACTAAGATCACAGCTAAGGACTGGAGTAGTCAGATTTAATATTTCAATATTATTTGACGTTACGGGAAGACCATGCCAATTTGCTTTTAAATTATTTATATGAATAACTGAATTAGGATCATACCGGGGTTGGCCAATTACAACTTCATTATTAAAAAATCCTGAGAAACTTGCGTCTTCAAAATTTATAAATGGGGTTACCATATCTGTGTGTTCTACTTTCCATTGAGCATATATGTATGGTTCACCACCCTTTAATGGTCCTTTTAATTTAGCCACAGCATTGATAGGTTTATTTAAAGTAACCATCGAAAGCGATTTTGCAATTCGCTCCGGCAAAAGTTTTTTTGCATCTTCATATAAAATATCCGGTGCATAAACATCTAATACAAACTCCGGATTTTTATCCCCCAAATCAAACTTCCCAGAAAGATTAAATAGCTTTCCCGCAATTTTTACATCAATACTATCAAAACTTAAAACCTGTGATACTTTTCCGTATGACAAATTAAAATCACCCTTGAATGAAGAACCTTTTAAAAAAGTTCCGTTGGGTAGATTAAAGGCCATGCTGTTAATATAAATATCCGCGTCAGTATTTACATTTAATATACTGTCGGTATCATTTAATTGTAAGGCTATTTTCTTAACATCAAAATCGTGTAATTTTTCTCTTTTACGGTCATCTAAAATGAACCGCACATTTTGGAGTACAATATTTTTTAACGGAATCTCATTTGATGTTTTTTTGGGTCCACCGGAAGAATCTTTTTTACTTTTTAGTAAATATGTGTTGCTGTACCCACTTGTATCCGTGTAAAAGTAAATATTAGCATTTCGCAATACAAGCCCAGTAAGTGCATCTTCTTTTTTTATTAATTTAATAATATTTAAATTTACATACGCATCTTTTGCTGCGAAAAAAGCATGATGATGCTGCTCATACATACTGTCAGTAAGGGAAACATCCTTTAATACAATGGCAATTCTGGGGAAATTTTTAAACATACTAACATCAGCATCGCCTATCGTTAATTTACCACTGAGTTTATTACTTACATTTTCAGTTAATTGTTTAATTATTTTTACTTTATTAGCTTTCAAATAAAAAAATGCGCCGCAATAAAAAATTATTATTAACAGTACAAGTGCTATGAAAACTTTTAATACAATGACTACAATCTTTTTCAAAATATTTTATTTAATTATACTTTAGATTCAGTTTCACTATTTAAATCTAATATCATTTTAAATTTATTAATTATAGCAACACCATCAAATGTTAAGCCCCTTTTATAAAAAAATTTAAGGGGAAAAATAATGCACGATTATGAAAATACATTTTTGGAGTATTGGTAAAAACCACGAAAGTTTTGTAAAAGAAGGGGTAGAACAGTTTACAAAAAGAATTTCAAATTATTTTCCCGTTGAATGGACTATTATTCCTATGCCCAAAAACGCGGGGGTTATGGAAGCCGCAATACTTAAAATTAAAGAAGCTGAAGTATTGACTGCATTAATAAACAAAGAAGATTATGTTGTACTACTTGATGAGCGTGGTAAAACCCTCACAAGCGAAGCTTTCAGCAAATTTATTGAACAACGCACAGTGGAAAGTGTTAGGAACCTCATATTCATTATTGGGGGTGCTTATGGTGTATCAGATTCAATTATAAAAAGGGCAAATTATAAATGGAGTTTATCTGCTCTTGTATTTCCTCATCAGTTGGTCAGGTTAATATTAGCTGAGCAGGTTTACAGAGCCTGTTCTATAATGAGAAACGAAAAATACCATCATGCATAAAAAGCAAAAACAGCCATAGAATTAACTATGACTGCTGTTGTATAGTGTATTTGTGTAATTAATTAATTCTTGACCATATTTGCGAATTATCTTGCCCTGCTGCATTTTTACCAGTAACCCTGATTTCGCTGTTAGAAATTACTGTAATGTTGGCCGGCTGGTAATTGAGTGCTCCGGAATTACAGTTGCTTAATAAGTTATCAATCGTATAACCTCCTGCCTTATCAGATTTTATATTCTTCCATTTAATATCATTTTCTCTGTAGCATTGTGTGTTGTTGCCCAGATATGTTAATTTGCCTTCAGAAGAAAAGAGAGAAACTGAAACTACACTATTTAATAAAGTATTTTCGGGATGATTATTAGTTAGCTGCCATTTACCATTTAGAGAGAATACAGCACCACCAGTTGTATTTGTTGCTTGTCTAACTGCATCGCAACTTGCCAAAGCAAATACAAATGCCAGTAAAGAAAAAAGTTTAAGTGTTTTCATAATATTTGTTTTTAAGTGTAAACGCCAAATTTCAAAAAGTATACCAGCGAATTAATATTTAATTTATTCAGTTTAAGTTAACAAAACTTTGGATAATTTTTTGACTTAGCTTTGGCCAAAATAATAAGAATGGATTTTTCAAAATACCCCGTAACCCTTATCCTGATTGCTGCAAACGTTTTATTTTCTTTTATAGGTTTTTCTAATAATAGTTTCTTATCAAAAACAATTGGTTGGCCTTATTATGAAAAGAGAAACAAAGAGTATTACCGTTTTATAACTTCAGGTTTTTTACATGCAGACTGGGTTCATCTTTTTTTTAACATGTTTACACTGTATTTCTTTGGAAAAAATCTGGAGTTAATATTATCATTAAGTGGCCTTGGCGGAAAATTCGCTTATCTCGCTCTTTACTTTTTAGGATTAATAGCAGCCGATATTCCTAGTTATTTAAAACACAACAATGATTCAAATTACCGTTCACTCGGTACCTCAGGTGCAGTATCTGCTGTAATTTTTGCAAGCATTATTTTCAGCCCCTGGACGAGCATTTATTTATATGGTGCCATACAAATATCAGCCACCATTTATGCCATTTTATATGTTATTTATTGTATTTACATGGGCAAAAGAAACCAAGACAATGTAAACCATGATGCGCATTTGTGGGGCTCAGTTTTTGGATTTGTATTTACAATTGCTTTAATAGCAGTTATAAGGCCCGAACTTTTCCCATATATTTTAGAAGATATTAAAAAATTTAGTGTATTTGGTACTAACGAATTAAGCTCAGTTTTACAATTTGTTTTGAACTCGAGGTGATTTTAAAACGTTCATCTATTCTATATCCAATTACCCATACAATTTTCTTATCAGATTCTAATACCCAGCATGTTGCTTTTTGCAGCAGCGATAATTTTTGATCAATAAAAAAACGGCTTAATTTTTTCTTTCTTGTCATGCCAAGAGGATAAAAATAATCTCCTGTTCTCCATTTACGCAACAACATAGGATATGAAAGATTGACCGTATCGATGTAAACATATGTAGAATCTCCTGCTAATTTTTCTGGAATTTCAGATGGCATTATTTGCAATGCGCCCTCTTCAAACAATATATTTTTTACCCCCTCTTCAATAATAATATTTTTTATTTTTGCTGACAATATATTGGGAGAAATAATTAACCATTTTCTGTTTAGTAAAATTATATGCGAAGCAGATTTTATATATTTGCCTGAATCGCTGTACAACAGTTTTTCAACTTCAGTTACCTGCATTGCAGTAAAACCTGCCTCTTTTATTATTTCATAAATAACAGTTTGTAAAGGTTTTGTTTTTAATAATTTTAAAACAGGAATATGAATTTCATCTCCTTTCTTTTCAACTAATTTTTGTTTGATTTGTTCAATACTTTCTTCATATAAATATTCAACAGCCGCAAACCTTTCTATGTTTCTTAATATATTATTTAAAGCCTCAGGATATATTTTTTCAATAGATGGCAGTATTTCATTCCTGAAAAGATTTCTTGTGTAGTCGTTACTTGCGTTGGAGCTGTCAGTAATAAATTCTACGCCATTTGTAATTGCATACTTCTCAATATCTTTTCGTTTTGCAAACAACAATGGCCTAACAATCTGTTGCTGTTTTGGTAGTATTCCTCTTAACCCTTTTATACCTGTACCTCTAAAAAAATTCATCATCACGGTTTCCACATTATCATCTGCATGATGTGCAGTAAGCAAAAATGAAAAAGGGTTTTCTGTTGCTTCACTCTCTAACATTAATGTTTTAAACCATTGGTAGCGTAGGTTACGGGCAGTTTCTTCAATAGAAGTTTTATTAAGTTTTGCCTGAGTTGAAGTTTCAAATGATTTTAAAAAAAGTTTTACACCTAACTGTTCGCTTATTTTTTTTACAAACAGTTCATCTCTGTCACTTTCTGCTCCCCGTAATTTAAAATTACAATGTGCCAATGAAAAATTAAAACCTGCAGCGGCACACAATGCGCAAAGTACAGATGAATCTGCACCACCACTTACGGCAATAAGAAGCTGATCTTTTTTGCTAAAAAGATTTTCCTTTTTTATATATGCCAAAAAAATTTGTAAAAGTTCCATTTAATAAAGCTGCGAAAACATTTAAAGAAATTTTATTAAAATCTAAGGCCGGGTCTGTCTCTTCTGGAATTTATTTCACTTATACCTATCAACTGGTCTGTACGATCTGTAAAACTTTTATAATACACAAGAATAGTATAATTATTTTCTGTTTCCCAGTAATTTCCTTCCAAAAGGTTTGTGTTGTCTATACCATTTTCATCTTCAAGTAAATAGGTATATGCGTAATATCCCTGCTTCATAAAAACGGAAACTTCATACAAACCAGTTGATTCGTTGAAACGCATTTTATATTTATCACTTGCTTCGAAACCTGTAAACTGACCTGCTAAATAAATATTTTTTCTATTGATGGGCTTCCCTTCTGGCGCAGCAAAACTAAATTTAACTGTTGCGTAATCTCCCTGCCAAAAAGGATTAATACTTTCATAAGTAACAATATTAAAACTGCTGTTGTAATCAGGGTAATAAACATACCGCTGAGCACTCCTGTCAACATCCGGCACTACATACATATTTGTATAAGTTTTGCCATAATCTGCATGGTCTATTCTATCACTTTGGAGCCTAAAACTTCTTAGATCGAGCCATCGCCATTCTTTGCCGCCGGGAAACTGTGCAATGTTTTCATTGCTGTAATCCAGTACATTGCCTCTCACAAAAGTTGGTACAATGTCTTTTTGCGCATTATCCCACCGGTTATTTTGTAACACAACTACTTTTATTTGTTGTGCTGCGCTGAAGGCATTAATATCTGATGTTGTAACTGTAAACCTTACTTTTTGATAGGTTGTAAAATTTTGTGTACCTAATAACTGTACCACTGATGCGGCAACAGAAGCCTTATTTTCCACTACAAGCAATCGTTTTGTAAAAGCAAGTTTTGCAGTATCTCCATCTAAAAAAATCTTCACAATATAATTACCTGAACGAATGGGAAACGAATTTTGTTCTGGCAAAATGGCCTGATAATGTGTGTATCTTGTAAGGGCAATTGATGAATAACGATAAGTGGTAATTCTGTTTTGTGTAAAACCTTTTATATAATCAAACGGCGAAAGGTCAACAGGTTTCCAGTTATAATCGCACAATTGGTAAGTATAATAATAACTCTTGTAATTTCCCTCAAGGTCATCAAAGTCCAATTGAAACCTATCTCCACTGTTTAAAGTATAAACAGGTAATTGCAGCTGGTTACCGTATTGAAATAATTGGGGAGTTGCAATATTGGATTTATAAGTTTTATCAGGTTCCTGAGCCCATGTTTCTACACTGACTAGTATAAAAAAAAAGTAGAGGAAAAAATCTTTACAATTCATTTACAGCATTAATTATTTATTTTTGAAGATACAACAAAAAATTTCCGATTTGAACGTTTCTTACTTCATTGCCAAAAGATTAGCATCTGTTAAACAGAAAACTTTTAGCAGGTTCATCATCGGCCTGGCAGCAGCTGCCACCGTACTCAGTGTTGCTGTAATGATTGTTGCGCTTAGCTTTGTAAATGGTTTTCAAAGAGTAATAAGCACAAAAGTTTTTAACTTTTGGGGACATGTAAGAGTACAACAAAATATTGAAGAAAGAGTTGGGAATGCAGAAGAATATCCTATTTACGCAAATGATACTGTAGAAAATTATTTAAAGAAATTAGCAGACGTTTACTCTGTCGAAAAATATGCAACAAAGTCTGCAATTCTTAAATATGGTACAGATATAGAAAGTGTGTTGTTAAAAGGTATTGACGAAAAATATAATTTTACAAGACTTCAATCCTTTTTATTAAAGGGAAAATGGATCTCCTTTGCTGACAGCATTTACAGCAAGCAAATAAACATAAGTAATTATACGGCAAACCAGCTAAAACTAAGTGTTGGGGACAGTTTAATTGTATATTTTTTTAGACCTGACGGAACTAAAACTCAACGCAAACTAAACATTGCAGGCATTTATAAAATTGGGATTGAGGAGTATGATAAAAATTTTGCTTTGTGCGATCTAAACCTCATTAGAAGATTGAACAACTGGGAACCAACACAAATTGGCGGTTATGAAGTGCTTTTAAATGATTATAAAAAAACAGACAGTATTTCTAAAAAAATGTATGCCGAGTTGCCTGATACCTGGTATAGTAAAAGTATAAGAGAAATTTATCCGCAGATCTTTGACTGGCTTAATTTGCAGGGGCAGTTAAAAAATATTTTATTGGTGATAATGATTATTGTGGCGGCTGTAAACTTGGTAACATGTTTAATAATTCTCGCATTGGAGCGAACTGCTATGACGGGCATTTTAAAAGCGACCGGCGCTAGAGACTGGGATATTCAAAAAATATTTTTAATAAATACTTCAGGCATTGCTTTGTTGGGCATTATAGGGGGAACAATATTAGGTTTGGGAATATGTGTACTCCAACAAAAAACCGGCTTTATAAAATTAAATGAAGAATCTTACTACATGCCTGTAGCGCAGGCTGATATTGACTGGAAACAGATTGTTGCTATAGATTTATTTACGTTGGCAATATGCATGTTCACTTTAATTATTCCAACTTATCTTGTAAAAAAAGTACAGGCTGTAAAAGCAATAACTTTCAGGTAGAATTAATTCGTTATAGAAAACAGGATGATTGCTGCAGCAACAGCAGCATTTAATGATTCTGCTTCTCCAATTTTTGGTATGGTAATTTTTTCATCTACTAATTCCATAACAGGGGTAGAAATCCCCTTTGATTCATTTCCGATAATTAAAATACCTTCTTTAATTTTTCCAACAGTTGATAGATTTTTGCCAGCTAAAATTGCTGCATATTTTTTTAT
>JAYVVD010000411.1:0-7600 GCA_043787295.1 Ferruginibacter sp.
CCATTTTAACTTTTCCTTCATACTCTTCCTTTACTGCAGGAAACATCATGTACAATACACCATAAACTAAAAATATAGCACATTCGGTATATAAACCAATTTGCAACCATGCGTCAGCTATCGGGGTATGTAATATTTTTTGTAATGCACCAAAGATTACTGCGGCGGCTCCTATAGATACACCAACGTCCATCCATTTACTAATGTTTGAGGGAATTTTTACTGACATGGTTTTTTAAATTTGGTTTGGAGGTTTTGTTTAGATTAATATTATGTTCATAGGTATTAGTAATCCTGATAAAAGGAGTTATTAATACTTACAATAAATTGTTTTTAAAAATTTTCTATTATTACCTTTTTTTTATGGTAGGAGGAAGATCGATAACACAACGGAAACCAATGTATGATTTAGAAGTATCCAGATATTCGTAAGCACGTGTGCCGGTTTGTAAAAAATAAGCAACATCTTTCCAGCTACCACCACGAATAACTTTGCGTTTCATACGAGGAGGGTCAGAAGCTTTTGCATTCCACCTAACATCAGGATTCATATCATGCTGGAAGTTGTAAGAACCTTCGTAGTATAATGAAGAGGTCCATTCTGCAACGTTGCCAGCCATATTGTACAAGCCAAAATCATTGGGCCAATATGCATCTGCTCTTACTGTGTATAAACCACCATCTTCTGGGTAATTACCACGACCCGGTTTAAAATTAGCAAGTAAACAACCTTTTTTATTTCTTAAATATGGACCGCCCCATGGATACGGCATTTGCGAACGGCCACCTCTTGCAGCATATTCCCACTGCGCCTCTGTTGGCAAACGGAAATCAGATTGACCTGACCTTTTTTTACCTTCATTGTAAGCAGAAAGTTTGTGTGTTCTCCATTCTCCAAATGCAGTTGCTTGTTTCCAGTTTACACCTACAACGGGGTAATTACCGTAAGCAGGGTGGCTGTAATATTGTTTTGCCATTGGCTCATTGTAAGCGTAAGCAAAGTCTCTTATCCAGCAAAGGGTATCAGGGAAAACAGGAATATCCTGTTTTATTATAAATTCTTTACGCTGCACATTTGTGTCACGGTTGTAAGCCGAAGCTTTGTAATCAAAAACTTCCGAATGGTAAACAATTTTCTTTGCATCAAGTTCTTTTCTTCCGAAAATTCTATTGTCTGCAGATACGATGATTGCATCAATTTTTTCGAATGTTGCTTTATCACCATATTTTATACTATTTGCTTTTTTCCAATCAATATATTCAACACCATCTGAACCTTGTTTGACATACCCCATTAATTTCGCAGCTATTGAATCTCTAACCCAATTAGTAAATTCACGGTATTCATTGTTTGTAATTTCAGTAGCATCCATCCAGAAACCGCTAATAGAAACTTGTTTGTTTCTTGCAGTGTAAGCATAATTAACATCTTCATCACTGGGACCCATGTGAAAAGTACCTGCGGGAACATATACCATTCCAGTTGGTTTTGTCAGGTTATAAGCTTTACCCGGTGCAACACCGTGTAATTGCCCATCATTTGGCATTGTGCCAGATTTACCTTTTCCGCTTATTAGTTTACAACTTGCTACAGATAGGGCTACAGAGACGATTGCAAGAAAATACAATAACCGATTATTCATTTTTTTAACTTTGAGGGTACTAGCAAATATATTAATAAATCTTATTGAAAAATTAAGTAGATACTACTGGTGATGTTAATATTCTAACAATTCCAATGCCATCCTTTTATACTAAACGACCCTTTTTTGTAAATATTGTGATTTATAAATTTTAAAAAATTTGCAATTGTATTTCATCCATTAGTTGATTGATATTTTGTAATGATGCTGTACAAGCGAAATTTCTACATAAATATATAGATAAATCTTTTACAATCGGGTGGTCTTTCAACAAAAACATATCAGATTTGTTAAAATTAGACTGTAATATTTTATTTGGTAAATATTCAAGCAGCACATCTTTTAATGCAGGCATCAGTGCTTTGCCTATAATCACAATTTCATTTATACCTGCTGCTATATTAATAGCGCTGGATGTCCAAATTCCAAATGAACCCGGGTGTTTTACAATGATACTTCTGAGGGAGTTTATCATTGTAACAGCCTTTTGATACCATTCTTTGTTATTAAATACATGAGAAAGGTAAATTAAATTTTTTACCATCATTGAATTGGCAGAAGGTGTGGCACCATCGTATATTTCTATTTTTCTTACAACAATATCAGCTTGCTCCTTTGTTGTAAAAAAGAAAAACGCACTTGCTTTATCTTCAAAATTTTCAAAAATATAAGTGGTTATTTTTTTTGCTTTAAACAGATATTTTTCATCGGCAGTTATTTCCTGTAAATGAATACACGCATCTACGAAATAAGTATAGTCATCTAAAAATGCAGGATATTTTGCTATCCCATTTTTAAAACTGTGGTAATAATTTCCATTTTTATCCCTACATTTTTCTTCTATAAAATTATATAAATCAATTGCCGCAACTTTATATTTTTCATCTTGTAAAATACCATAGGCCTTGCAAAAGGCAGTAATGAGCAATGCATTCCAGCCTAGTAAAATCTTATCATCCGTACCTGGACGAATTCTTTTGTTCCTTACTGCAAGCAATTTATTTTTCGATCTGGTGATTATTTCTTCCGCTTCAGTTAAATCAATTTTAAATTCTTTTGCAACAGCCGCAAGTGGTTTTAAAATTCGTAAAATATTTTTATGCTCCCAGTTTCCTTCTTCCGAAACATCAAAATAGGCATTAAATAAAAAGGCATCTTCTTCTAAAATACTTTCTATTTCGCTTTTATCCCAAATATAAAATTTTCCTTCAACCCTCTCGCTGTCTGCATCTATGGCAGCATAATAACCACCTTCTTTATTTTTCATTTCTGTAAAAATAAAATTACAAACATTTTCTACCGCTCTTTTGTAACTCTCTTTTTTTGTAAGCAGATATGCATTGCTGAGTGCTGTTATAAAAAGTGCATTATCATAAAGCATTTTTTCGAAATGTGGTGCCAGCCATTCATTATCTGTACTGTATCTACAGAGTCCTCCTGCAAGCTGGTCATATATGCCACCGTTTAACATTTTGGTTAAAGAAAGCTCCGCATGTGCAAGTGCTTTTTCATCTTTTAAAAAATAAGCAATTTGCAAAAGACAATTAATGGAAAATGTTTGGGGAAATTTTGGAGTCTTTCCAAAACCACCATCTTCTGTATCGGCAATTGAGAGTAAATTATTTTTAATATTTATGCAATCTTCTTTTGTAAAACTTGTAACATTATTTAAACTTATTGCAGAAGTTTTTATAGAGCCAAGGTTATTTGATTTCTTTAAGTGTTGGATAAGTTTTTCCGCCTGCTCTTCCATTTCACCTCTACGATTTTTCCATGCATTTGACACACTTAAGAGTACATCTATCCACGAGGGACGGTCAAAAGCCTTTACTGGGGGGAAATAAGTACCACCATAAAAAGGTTTCCCTTCGGGTGTGAGAAACACATTTAATGGCCAACCCCCACTTCCTGTCATAGCCTGCACAGCATCCATATAAATATGATCAATGTCGGGTCTTTCTTCTCTGTCAATTTTTATATTAATAAAATGTTCGTTCATAATTGCAGCAGTTGCTTCTACTTCAAAACTCTCTCTCTCCATAACATGACACCAATGGCATGCAGAATAACCAATACTAACCAGCACAGGCTTATTTAATTCTTTTGCCATTTTTAATGCTTTGGTACTCCAAGATTGCCAGTGAACAGGGTTGTGCGCATGTTGTAAGAGGTAAGGACTGTTCTCAATGGAAAGTTCATTTTTCATACACAAAACTTTAAAATAAAAAAGCGGCTAAAATTAAGCCGCTTTAGAAATCTATGAAGGTAAAATTATTTTTTTTTGGAAAATGTAGATTGTAAATATTTATCAAGTGCACTTACCATTCCCGGCGTTTGCGGCATAGGAGCTTTTACCTGTAATACAAGGCCCGCATCTTCTGCAGCTTTGTGAGTGTTTAAGCCAAATGCGCCAAACCTCGTTCCGTTTTGTTGAAAATCAGGAAAATTTTCTGTAAAACTTTTCACTCCACCTGGCGTAAAAAAACAGATGATATCATAATTTTTAGCAATCACCTGTTTAATGTCATTGCTTACAACCTGATAAAGCACCGGTGTTGCAAATTCACAATTATGGCTTTTTAACCAGTTAGTAATATCACTGTCAAACGATTCAGAACATGGATACAAGAATTTCTCATGTTCTTTATGTTTATTGATAACATCAAAAAGGCTTTTATTGGTACCATCTGCACCATAAAAAACTTTACGCTTTCGGTACAAAATAAACTTTTGAAGGTACAATGCAACTGCTTCTGTTATACAAAAATATTTGGTATCCTGCGATACGGTAACTTTCATTTCTTCACAAATTCTAAAGAAATGATCGATTGTATTTCTGCTTGTAAAAATAACTGCGGAGTAAGCAGGTATGTCTATTTTTTGTTTGCGAAAATTTTTTGCGGGTATGCCATTTATAACTATAAATGGAAAGTAATCCACCGTTATGTCATATTTTTTTGCAACATCAGAATATGGTGATTTTGCGCCTTCGGGTTGCGCCTGGGCAATCAATATTTTTTTAACCTTTTTGGCCGATGAAACAACAGCCGTTTCTGCGTTTTTTACCATACTGATTTTCCTATGAGGGTGCAAATTTAAGAATTAATACCGAACAATATCATTACTGTCTTGTAAATAAGTAATATTGGTAATATTTCAACACAAACAATGTAAATAAAAAAATGTATTCCATTTAATTTTAATCTGTTTTGTAATAATCCATATGTTCTAAAAAACCTGCTCAACAGTAAAACTGATAATAAAATAAATGAGATGATGGTAGCATAACCGGCGATTGTGTAAATACTAAATGCTATCAGCATTGTGATTGGCAACAGTAGCATACCGATTATTTTATTCAACAAAAAAATCGAAAATATATAAATTTTTGCTTCAGGTTGGTGATTGGTTAACCACCCCGTGAATAATAATGAAACATATTTTGCCATATAACAAATTGCCACAGCCAATACACATAATCCCATGTATGTCCAGTTAATAACATCAGAATGAATGTTGTTACGCTCGTATAAAATATAAATATACAAGCCCATAGAAAATATGAAAAAGATATTGAAAAGTAAGGAAGGCAATGCAGCCTGCTCCAGCTGATCTGTCAATTGATTTTGCCTTAGGGATGTATTAAAAAAAACACGAAACATAGTTGTAAAATAGCGGCTGAATATGGTTCTTAATAAACCTAACCATAAAAAAAGGGCGGCGAAAATATAAAAAAAATACTCAGAAGTATTGTGCATTTTTAAAGTTGCAGCAAACGCCTGAGGAGTTCCTTTGTAACTTAAAAATATGTTGCTGTCTAAAACAGCAGCATATTTATTTCTATTAGCTGCAACTTGTGTAACCCTATCAATTTTTATTTTTACAGATGAATCTTTAACCTGAGCTGTTAACTGTAAATACATAAATAAAAAAAAAATAAAAAATGTAAAAGTCAACTTCACCGTTATAAATTTATTTACAAAAATAAGTAGAAGAGAAACTAATTAAATTTAAAAATAATTCACGTAGCCAAAATGAATTTTAGAAGCTTGCCTGATATTGAAAGGCACATCATTTCGTTTGCCTACTGCAAGGCTTAAATTTAATAGACCCGCTTTGGTTTCATAAACAATGCCAAGACCTGCACCTGTAAATAAATTTTGGGTATGAACATTTTGATATTTTGATTGTGTAGCACCAACATCTATAAAACCGAACAAATAAGAATTAAGGCTTAATATTGATCTGTATTCAGCAGAAATCACTGCATAACTGGTGGCATAAATACTTTCTTCATCAAACCCTCGCAGCAGGCGATAACCACCAATCTGAAAAACTTCATTTCTAAAAACGGTGGGACTGTTGTATAGCCCCGTACTGAGAGCAGTTTTAAAAGTACTCGATTTAGAAATTTTAAAAAAATGTGAAGTTGTAATTTTTAACCTAAGCTGGTAACTTTTAAGTTTTATAGAATCGTATAACTTATCATAATTAAAACCCATATTTTTTAATGCAAGAACATCGTTGTTTTTTTGAATGTTTTTTATGCCTGTTAATGCTGTTACAGAAACATCGTTACCTGTTAGTGGATTAAACCGGTAATTTGTATTTCTAAATTCGTAGGTAATACCAACGTTCACTGATTTTACATCAATATTGGGCGGCAATATTTTATTAAATTTTATGGCGTTGGTATCAATACCGCCCTGCAATAAATTTGCTTTTTGCCATTGTACTAAAATTTTGCCTGACTGTTTATTTGTTAGATTTAACTGCAAAGAGAGTTGTGCATTTACCTGTAAAAAACTGGAATCCTTCTTAAACAATTCAAACAAGAAACCAAACCCAAACGGCGATTTTAAAAAGTAAGGTTTGTCGTAGCCAAGGTTTAGCCTTGGTGATTTAGGCTGCAAAGCCTGGTACTTAAAAAGTAAACTTTCTCCAGCTCCAAAAACATTTTTTAAATCAAGATTTACATCCCCTGTTACCTGTAATTTTCCAGTATTATTTGCATCCGGTAAAAAACCAAAGATGGCGCTTACCTCGCTGCTTTTTTTACTGTTTACATACAGATTTAAAATTGAACCGGAACCCAGCATATTAAGGCTTGATGGTTGTTCTGTTTGTGCATAGGGTAATTCAAGCATGCGCTTATCTACTTCTTTTAATTTATCTCTTTTATAAATGCTCCCGTTTTTAATGTTTAAATACTGCTGTAAAAATTTTGAATTGAGTTTTAATTTTCCATAATTGTTAATGCTGTCAATTTTATAAATCAACCCTTCATTAACCATTAATGCTGCTGATATTTTATCATCATTTATTGCAATACTGTCCAGATAAACCGCTGCAAAAGGGAACCCTTCATTTTCATAATAACTTAGCAAGCGTTCTTTTAATAGATCAAGTTCTGAAATATTTAAAGGTTTGTCGGCAAAGTTTTTTTGAACGTATCCTACTTTTAAAAGCAGTGACTTATCAATATTATTCGTATGAAGATGAACCCAGTTATACTTTTTACCAACGTAAAAATTTATGTGTACATTATTATTGAGGTACCAAATACTATCTACAGATGAAGCCAAATAACCTTTGTTTGCAAATAGTGCGGTTAAACCATTCACATAAGTATTTGCCTGCTCTAAACCGGCAAACTTTGTTTTAACTAAAATAGGTAGCGGTTCTTTGATGCTATCTTTGTAATGAACAAACAAATTATAATCTATTTTTTTTGTCTCAGTTTTTTGAGCAATGCCTCTTAACTGAGTACTGCTCAATATTAGCAGTACAAAAAAAGACCTTAAAAATTTGTATGTATCGATATTCATTGTGGTATGCTACAATCATCAATTTTTAAATAGTAAAATTACAAATCTTTGGCGGGTATTTATATTCATATTCCATTTTGCAGGCAGGCATGTAGTTACTGTAATTTTCACTTTTCTGTTTCTTTAAAA
>JAYVVD010000412.1:0-2423 GCA_043787295.1 Ferruginibacter sp.
AAAAAACCAACCACGGAATATTTTATATTGTACCGGTGTTTTTGCAAAAGCTTTTGCGCAGCTCGCTAACGGTATTCCATTTGCCGAAATTGGCTATCCGGATATTTCGATAAAGGTAAAAAACCCATTAAAACCCATGCTTGGCAATAACTGGATAGAAGGACAGATAATTTTTATTGATAACTTTGAAAACGTTATTGTAAATATTACTAAAGAAGAATTTGAAGAGCAGCGGAAAGGAAGAAAGTTTTCTATTGTATTTAAAAGAGATGAAAGTATAGAAAAAATCAGTGAGACTTATGCGGATGTATCTGAAGGAGAAAAAGTTGCTTTGTTTAATGCCGCAGGTTATCTTGAAATTGCAATAAATAAAGGAAATGCTGCAGGTCTTTTTGGGTTGCAGGGATTTTCTGAAAGACAACAAAAAATTCAGCAGTTACAGTTTTCAAACAATCATATTTTTTATCAGACAGTAAAAGTATATTTTCAATAAAATTTATCACATCACATTTATTAATAAAAAAAACAAAATGAAAAAACTATTATTCGCATTCTCATTGTTATGCGCAGCAAACATGGTAAATGCACAAATGAAAATGCCTGCACCATCTCCTACACAAACTATTAAGCAGGACTTTGCATTAGGCAGTATTGAACTTACATATAGCCGTCCATCTATAAAAGGCAGAAAAATATTTGGTGATCTTGTACCCTACAATGCTGTATGGCGTACAGGCGCAAATACTGCAACAATTATAAAATTCACTGACCCTGTTGAAATTGGAGGAAAAAAAATTGACACAGGTTCGTATGCATTGTACACAATTCCTGCTGAAGGAATGTGGGAAATTATTTTAAATAAAGGGATCAAAAACTGGGGTTCTACAGGATATACTCAAACCGATGATGTTGTTCGTTTTAAAGTACCGGCAATGAAAATAAAGGATGCTTTAGAAACTTTTACCATGCAGTTTGCAAATATAAAACCCGAAAGTTGTGAATTACAAATTATGTGGGATAAAACTGCCGTGGTTGTGCCAATAACAGCACTTATTAAAGATCGTATGCGTGCTACATTAGAAAAAGATATGATGGGCGAAAAGAAACCTTACTGGAACGCTGCTCAGTTTTATAATGAATATGATAAAAATAATATTAAAGCTTTGGAAAATATTACAGCGGCAGTAAAAGCACAACCAAAAGCTTATTGGATGTGGATTTACAAAGCAAAAATTGAGCAGGCGATGGGCAATAAAGCTGCAGCAATGGCAAGCTCTAAAACATCGTTAGAACTTGCACGTACAGAAAAAAATGAAGATTATGTAAAAATGAATGAAGACTTAATGAAGAAATTAAAATAACTAACAAACATAAAACAGAAGCCGCTTTTAAAAAGCGGCTTTTTTATTTCCTACAAAAAACTGAATAAATAAACTGATAAAAATAACAAGAATTACTCCTATTACATTCAACCATAAAAAGGATATGATATCTGCTTTGTAAATAACAATAACACCAATCTGAGCTATTAAAGCAGCAATAAAAACTGCATTTGCCTGTACATGTTTTATCCAGAATGCAATTATAAAAATACCGAGGATAACGCCATAAAAAATCGAACCTAAAATATTTACCGCCTCAATTAAACTGTTACCAATATTTTGTGCAAACATTGCAATGATGATACAGAACACACCCCAGCCGAAAGTGTACCACTGCGAAGTTTTATATTCCTGCAAAGAAGTTTTTTGTGCTGTAAAAAATTTTTGGTGAAAGTCGATCATCGTGCAGGCTGCCAATGAATTCAAAGCTCCGGCAATACTTCCCCATGCACTTAAAAAAATAACAGCGAACAATAATCCTGTAAGCCCGATGGGTAAATTATCTTTTACAAAACGAAGAAAAATAAAATTGGTGTCGTTTGCATCATCACCAGGCAAAGCTTTTTTTAGCTCGGTTTTATAAGCTAAACGCTGCGCTGACATGGCAGTTGCATCTTTTCGCACAGCGGCATCATTATAAGCTGCAGTTATTTTTTGCAATTGAGGTGCAGATGCCGTTTTATTTGCAGCTATAATTTTAGTATCATCAAAATATACTGGTGCTTTGTGATAGAGGTAAAAAGTAAAAATTAAAATGCCTATCAGCAGAATAAAAAATTGCATCGGTACTTTTACAAGTCCATTCATCAGCAGCCCTTTTCTGCTTTCTGCAATATTTTTACCTGTTAAATATTTACCAACCTGGCTATGGTCTGTACCAAAATAACTCAGTGCGAGAAAAAAACCGCCAATCAAACCACTCCAAATATTATATTTGTCTTTCCAGTCAAAGCCTTTATCAGTAAATCCTGTGGTTATTACATTCATTTTGCCATAAGTTCCGGCTTCGTTAATTGCTTCTTTAAATCCCATACCCGTTGG
>JAYVVD010000413.1:0-2224 GCA_043787295.1 Ferruginibacter sp.
TATGACAGGTCGCAAAAAGTAGTACAAAAATTTATGGCAGCTATGCCACAATATGCAATTTGGGATGACCATGATTACGGGCCTGATAACTCTGGAAAAAGTTTTGCATTAAAATACGAGAGCTTAGATATCTTTAAAAAATATTCTTTAAATCCAAGTTATGGTGACGAAGGAAAAGGTATTTACACAAAAATAAGTTACAGCGATGTGGATGTTTTTTTAACGGATGATCGTTTTTTTAGAAGCGAAGATGATATGCCGGACAGCGTTAATGGAACAGCATCCAAAGACAAACATTTTTTTGGACCAATGCAAATGGAATGGTTAAAAAATGCATTGCAATTTAGTACTGCAACTTTTAAAATAATTGTTGTAGGCAGCCAGGTTTTAAACCCATTAAGCAAAGCTGAGTGCATGCAGCAATATAGTTATGAGTATAATGAGCTAATAAATTTTATACAACATCAAAAACTAAACGGCGTTTTATTTTTTAGTGGCGATAGGCATCACAGCGAAATACTGAAAAGAAATTTCCCTGGCTTTTATCCTTTATATGATGTAACCATTTCGCCTTACACAGCGGGAATAAGCAAAGCCACAGGTATAGAAAAAAATAATCCTTTTAGGGTGTTAGGTACGTTGGTAGAAACACAAAATTTTGGAAAGATTTTTATTAACGGTCCAAAAGAAAACAGAAATATGAAAATTGAATTTATTGGTACAAGAGGTGAACAGCTTTCTAATTTTACCATAAACAGTAATGAGCTAAAAGTACCCTAAATAAAGTTACTAATCCGCTTTACTATCTTTGTGTAATGACATCAAACCCTTTTACATACAATAAACCAAAAGTTATACAGGCACTGCGCTATCATTTTATAACCCGGCCGGAAATAAAGGTTATGATGGTTGTTATTAATGTGTTTGCCATTCTATCTGCAGGGTTATTTTTTTTAAAAAAAATAAGTCCGCTTGCTTTTTTGATAAGTTCTATGCTATGGGTTTTTTTAATGATACTTTTTTGGTTTTTACTGCCTTTAATTATTTACCGCCAAACTGCCACTTTTAAAGATTCGTTTAGTGCAGTTTTGGGTAATGAACAATTTGCTATTGAAAATATAAGAGGCCACAAAGGGTGGGATTGGAGCAGCTTTAGTACTTGGATGGAAAGCCCACATTTTTTTCATTTGTATTTTAACCCACGTTCTTTTTTTATAATTCCAAAAGATGCTTTTGATGGCGAGCAAGAACAGGAAGCCCGAAAGATATTTGCAGCTAAGATTAAAAAAAGATAAAATGATTTTTATTACAAAAGTCCACGCAAGAAACTCTAAATTCATCACTTCAAATCCGCCACCTAAACCTAGCACAAACTCTTTTCCATTACATGATGGGGTAAGCTTACTTCTTTAAATTGGCTGCCTTTTATTTTATATCCGAATTTTTCGTAAAACCCAATTGCAGTATCTCTTGCATGCATGGTCATTATTTTGAAGCCCTTATCTCTTGCAATATTTTCTGCAAAATTTATAATGGATGCACCAATTCCTCTGCCATGTAAATTATCCGGGACAGCCATTTGTCTCAATCTTACGGTATGCTCATTAACTTTTACGAGAATACAGCAACCCATTATAACTTCATCATCCATACAGGCTATAAGTATATCATCTTTTTCAGCCAATAATTCATCATGGTCAAATGTAAGTCCCAACGGTCTACGCAATACATTGTCTCTCAGGTTTACCATTTTCAAATATTCAGCAGTGCCGTGGTCTATCTGTTTTAATGCCATGATGGATGAATTAATATCAAATTTGAATGTACGAAAATTATGCAGTATTTAAGTAAGGTGTGGACTTGTAATTGCTGAAAAAAGATATGTAGATGAGCCTAACCCTAATAGGAACGGCACCGAACTGAGGTACAGCAAACAAGGCGAGGAACGAGCCGAAGTATTGCAAAACTGAAAGTGAAGGTATAGTGGATAGCAGGATACTAATGCCTATTTGTTTTTGTGGCTGATGCTCTCTCAACTTACAAAACATAAAATTTATTACATGAAGGATTCAATGACCATGTTATCAACTTATAGAAACAATTTTTATTAAATGATTGTTTTTTTACCAAAAAGTATATTTTTGCAGCGTATTAACTAAATATTACAAACATGTCAGACATCGCTACAAGAGTCAAAAAAATTATCGTTGATAAATTAGGTGTA
>JAYVVD010000414.1:0-9847 GCA_043787295.1 Ferruginibacter sp.
TGTTAAACCAATCCAACCCTTTCCATTTTATCAAAAGAAAACGGCTTACAATCCCTGCAAAAAATGGTATGCCCAAATAAACCAACACACTTTTTGCAATTTGACCAATTGTAATATTTATTTCTATACTTTTTACGCCAAAATATGGGGGTAGAACTGTAATAAATAACCATGCGTACACACTATAAAAAAAAATCTGAAAAATGCTGTTAAGTGCTACAAGTCCTGCGGCATATTCTCTGTTTCCTTCAGCAAGTTCGTTCCATACAATTACCATGGCTATGCAGCGGGCAATACCAATAAGAATAAGCCCTGTCATATACTCGGGCTGGTTATGAAAGAAAACAATAGCTAAGAAAAACATCAACAAAGGGCCAATGACCCAGTTTAGTAAAAGCGATATGCTGAGGATTTTTATGTTCGTAAACACTTCGCCCATTTTTTCGTAACGCACTTTTGCAAGTGGTGGATACATCATTAATATCAATCCTATAGCTAAAGGAATATTTGTTGTACCGCTGGAAAATGAATTAATAAAATAAGATGAATTGGGAAAGAAATACCCAATACCAACGCCTACAAACATGGCAAAAAATATCCATAGAGTAAGGTACCTGTCAAGAAAACTTAATTTTTTTCTTTGTACAGGATTGCAATTATTTGCTAGCATAAGTGTTCAAAAATTAAAGGAAATATGATTAAGTTTTTTATAGAATTAGTTATTAAATTCCATTTCTTAAACTAGTTGCATAATCATTTGGCAGAGGGCTTTGTTCAACTGCTTTAGCTGCGGCTTCTACATCATAATTAAAACGAATAAATTCAACAGCAATGCTTTTATTGTCTAAGACAGAACTGTTTTCATTTATGGTAAGCATTACATAGCCTCCTTGTGGGTTGCCATCTTTTGGCTTACCAACTGAACCAATATTTACAGCATGACGAAAATGATTTTGCCCATCAACCGAACTATTTAAAATGCGACGATAAGGTTTATGGGTATGACCAAAACACATAATATCTGCATCGGCCTGCTCCATAATACGAAGCATGCTTTTTTCTTCTCTATCTTCAAAAAGATATTCATTTATTTTTCTTGGGCTGCCGTGTACCAAAAGCAAATTGAGTTTGTCTTCGTTTAATTGAAATTCAACTTTGATGTGTGCGGGAAGCGTTCGCAAATACTTTCTTTCCTCATCTTTAATGATGGAATTGGTATAGGAAATGGAAACATTGCCGTTTTCCTTTTCATGGTCTGTCTTATAAGCACAACCACATTCGTTGCTCATGCGCCCAATGCCAAAATCATAATTTCCAGCAATAGTTGGTATTTTTCTTTTCCTTATTTCATTTATTACTTCATTGGGCCAAATGTTATAGCCAACCAAATCGCCTAAACAATAAATAGCATCAGGGTTTCGACTATCTACATCTTTAAAAAATGCATTCAATGCTGGAAGATTTGCATGAATATCGCTGAACAATGCAATGGTCATATTTTATGATTTAAAGGAAACAGTATTTTTAATTTTAGCAGCATCCGCCACCAGGAGTACAAGCATTTTGTGTGGCTGTTTGTAATTGGCTCGGTTCGCTTTTTGGCTGTGTAACTGTAATACCACAGGCATCTGTTGCCAAACAAGCTGTTTGCTTTGGTACAAGTACAAAATCTTTCCCGTCAAAATCTAAGTTATATTTACCAATGGTTTCAGATTGATATTCCACTTCAATTTCTAAATCACCGATGCCCAATTTTTTTTCTGAAAGTGCAATAATATTGGACAATTTTTGAGGTTTTAAACGATGTTCAAAATCGTTGGCATTCCAAAGCTGAAAGTTTACTACTTTTTCAATGCGCTCTACACCACCACAGTCAATAAAATGTTTTGTTACCAAACCCACTTCAGTAACATGAAAATGTTCTGGTACCAACTTGCCACTTGGCAATTTAAAATTTACAGTTTCCGCTGTTGCAAGATGTTTTTTAATTTCCGATAATTTCATATTTGTGATTTTTAGTATTTAACAACAATTTGATTTTTTAATTTGAAGTCTTTCTGCAACATGCGCAAAATAGTTTTGTAATTTTTGAAGACCTTTTTCGTCTATACAATAACAAATCGCATTTCCTTCAATCTCCCCTTTTATTAATCCTGCATTTTTTAGTTCTTTTAAATGCTGCGATACCGTTGGCTGTGCCAGTGGCAATTCATTTACAATATCGCCACAAATGCAGGTATCTACTTTTAGTAAATAATCTATAATAGCAATGCGTGCCGGGTGCCCCAATGCTTTGGCCATTGTGGCAATTGCATTTTGTTTTTCTGTAAAATGATCAGTTTTAGAAGCACCCATAGTTTATCTTTATATTGCAATATTACGATAATAATTCATCAAAAAAATACATCACCATTTTTAAATCCGATGCTTATTATTAAAATCTAAATTGTAAACGCCAGGTAAAAACGTTACTCGCTATATTGGTAGTAGTACCTTGCAGAGTTGTTTTTTCATTAGTAGGCATTGAGTAATATAACACTGCCTTTACATTTGAAGTAATGTAATAAATATAACCTATACCGAGTGTGTTGAATTTAATATCTGCTATAGTAAAGTTTGATCCCGTAGTTCCAATTTCTGCTCCTTTTATTTTTGTATTAGGATCGTACCAATCATATTTAAGCAACAATTGGTGTTTTACAGAAAAAATATTTTGCAATAAATAAAAATATGCCCCATTAAAATTACGGTTGTAATACCCATCAATACCTGTAAGCAGCGCACTAGGGGTTTCGCTTGAAAAAGCTGTTCCAACTTGTTTCCCTGCAATAAATTCTCCTCTTAATTCCGTAAATCCGATTTTATTTTTTATTTTTATTTGAGCATCTAGACCATAATATCTACGGGGAGAAACCTTACCATTATTACTTTGTGAAGAATCTACCACTACCTTTTTTATTCCTGCTACAGAAGCGGTGCTATATTCATATTTAGTATTGTTTTCTAACCCTCCGTATAATAAGGAAGCTCCCGCAGATAAAGTTATATTCTTACTTATTTTTTTTGGCTTAAGAGAAATTCTGCCAATCAAATCTTTCCCATTATCAAACTCGCCGCTGGCAGTAATTCCTTGACCGTTAAAAATACCTACATCTATTTTTAAATTTTTTAATAGATGTTTTTCTTTTCTTACATCAAAACTAATCATGGCACCAAGGTCACGTTCACCCTTCATTAGTAGTTGGCTCATTCTTCCTCTTTCAGGGCTCTCTCTATCACTACTGCTTAAGTTTACTTCATAACCAAACGGTCTGGCAAACAAACCGGTAGTAAATGAAAAAAGTTTAAATTTATTTTCAAAAATTCTGCCCCATACATCTCTTACTGTAAAAGACCTTTCATTGGCATCAAATTGAAAAACAAATTGAACTCCTAATTTTTCATCCTTCTCAAAATGCACATAATCTATTCTAACACGGCTGCGCCTAAGCATAAAACGATTGCTTACCCGTGCTGCAAAATCTCCACCCTCAAAAGATTTTGCAGCTTTAAACTGTGCAATCTGAAATTGTGGTTGTATATAACCGGAAAAACGAAGATGTTCAAAATTTTTATAAATACTAAGCATACCCTTGCCCGTTTCTGTGGTTGTATCAACCATATCCATTAAAAACTGCCCCATACTTTTTTGCGATAAAATAAGGACAGCTATAATAAAAATTATTCTTTTCTTCAATTTAAAAATTTGTACAAATAAACAAAAAAAATATTGCGTTACTTCAATGTTACCTTAATGTTATCAATTACATTTATAGTATTAAATTAATTATTCCTTATAATTTCGCAAAAACTAAAAAGACATGGCCCTCAATTCAATCTTAAAAATATTTTTACCAAAGGATAGAATTTTTTATCAATTGTTTGAAAATGTAGCTGCAGAGCTTGTAAAGATGGGCGATAAATTAAAAGAAGTAGTAAACGAACCTGATTTTGAAAAGCGTGCAAAGCTTATAAAAGATGTAGAAGATATGGAGCATGTAAATGATGATTACACTCATCAAATATTTACAGAGCTGGGTAAAAATTTTATTACCCCTTTTGATAGAGAAGATATTCATTACCTCGCTTCAGCCCTTGATGATATTGCTGATTATATTTACGCCTCTGCAAAAAAGATCAACTTTTACAGGGTTAATCCTGATGATATTGGCATCCGTAAATTTGGAGACCTTATTGCACTTGGTTGCGTTCAGGTACACAAAGCTGTAACGGAGCTGCGCAATATGAAAAATATGCGGCAGATTACCGATGCTTTAGTTGCAATCAACAGTATTGAAAACCAGGGCGATGATATTTTTGATATGAGTATCGAAAGGCTTTTTGCCACAGAACCTGATGCAAAAGAAGTTATAAAAAAGAGGGAGATTTATCAGGTTATGGAAATTGTAACAGATAAGTGCGAAGATGCTGCTAACGTAATTGAAAGCATTATCATAAAATATGCATAACATAATTTGATATTTTATTTCATCATTATGCTGGGTAACTTTTAATTCTTTTTTATTTAATTCTTATGGCATCTATTCTGATAATTATAATTATTCTAGCCATTGTATTTGATTACATCAATGGTTTTCATGATGCTGCAAACTCAATTGCTACCATTGTTTCTACAAAAGTTCTTACACCTTTTCAGGCAGTAATATGGGCTGCTTTCTTCAACTTTGTTGCTTTTTTTATTTTCAGTGATCATGCAGTGGCAAATACTGTGGCTAAAACTGTTCATGCAGATGTGGTAAACGGCACCAATGGAATGATTATCATACTGTCAGGCTTAATATCTGCCATTTGCTGGAATTTGCTCACTTGGTGGTATGGTATTCCTTCATCCTCATCACACACACTTATTGGCGGATTTGCAGGTGCAGCCATAGCTGCAGCAGGTTTCAGCAGCATTGATACTTCAATGATATTCAAAACAATACTGTTTATTGTATTGGCACCTTTAATCGGTATGATCATTTCAATATTCATCTCTATAGTTACTATGCAACGAAGCTTCTGGCTAAAAATTTCAATCATTTCTGTTTTGGTAGCTGTTTGTGTAACATTCATACCATTTAAAAAAGAATTTGAAAGATGGGGTCTTTTAGGCTTGGGCGTTATTTTTATGCTTAGTTATTTTTATAATTATTTAAGGGGTGAATCTGCTCAGCGTACCCAGAATATGTATAAAAAACTGCAGCTTGTTTCTTCTGCATTTTTTAGCATTGGGCATGGCGGCAGTGATGCACAAAAGGTAATGGGGATTATTACCGTAGCATTAATAGCCGGTGGTAAAATACAAACCTTTGACCAGATGCCTAATTGGGTGCCGCTTGCGTGTTATTCGGCTATTGGTCTTGGTACTATGAGCGGCGGTTGGAAGATTATTAAAACCATGGGTACCAAAATAACAAAAGTTACTCCATTAGAAGGTGTTTGTGCAGAAACCGCAGGAGCCATTACATTATTTACCGCTGCAAGTTTAGGTGCGCCTGTTAGTACTACACATACAATTACAGGTGCTATAATAGGGGTTGGTGCTACCAAAAGATTAAGTGCTGTCCGTTGGGGAGTTACTATAAATCTGGTTTGGGCTTGGGTACTTACCATACCTGTCAGTGGTTTACTTGCAGCACTTATTTACTTCGCTCTACATGCTATTCTCGGCTAATATTTATTTTAAATTTTAACTACCATAAATTGTTTTCAGCAATTTAAAATTCACTTTCTTTGCCTCATGAAATTAATACTGGTAACGGGTGGTTGTGGTTATATTGGCTCTCATACCATTGTAGACCTAATTGAAAATGGATACGATGTTATCAGTATTGATAACAACAGCCGCAGCAACGAAAATATTTTGTTGGGTGTTGAAAAAATAACCGGTAAAATAATAAAAAACTACAAGGTTAATCTCTGTATTTATGATGATGTTTATGCGGTGTTTCAGGAAAACCCAACCATAGAAGGCATCATACATTTTGCTGCGTACAAAGCAGTCGGCGAATCTGTAGAAAACCCTATGATGTATTTCGAAAACAACATTAGCTCACTCATAAATGTTTTAAAATGTGCACAGGAAATGAAGGTTCCACATTTTGTTTTTTCCTCCTCATGTACGGTTTACGGTAATTCGGATGTGATGCAGGTTACCGAAACTACTCCACAAAAAAAAGCAGCTTCCCCATATGGCCTTACCAAACAAATGGGTGAAAGTATTGTAGAAAATATTGTAGACAAATGTAGTACCAATGCAGTTTTACTAAGATATTTTAACCCTGTGGGAGCGCATGTTTCTAATGCAATTGGAGAGCTTCCAATCGGCAAACCTCAAAATCTAATACCTGCAATTACGCAAACTGCAATAGGAAAATTACCACAAATGACAGTTTTTGGGGATGACTACAATACCAAAGACGGTAGTTGCATCAGGGATTTCATACACGTATCAGATATTGCACATGCGCATACACTTGCCCTTAAGTTTTTAGAAGGAAAAAAGGATGAAAATACTTGCGAGATTTTTAACCTTGGTACAGGAGATGGTTATAGTGTGCTTGAAGTAATTAAAACATTTGAAGAACAAAATGGCGTATCATTAAATTATACAATAGGGCCAAGACGAAAAGGAGATGTAATTGCCATTTATGCAAACAACAACAAAGCAAAAGACCTGCTACTCTGGATTCCATCCCTTTCAATTGAGGATATGGTTAAAACAGCATGGCAATGGGAATTAAGCCTCCAAGGCAAAAAGTAATTTGTTTGATTTTAAATTTGTAACAATACATTTCAACATAAATTATAATCTTTACTTTATAAATAAATAAAATAAAATATATGCTAAGTGATATAGAAGTAACCGGTAAAAAAGATACCAGAAGCGGCTTTGGAGATGGCTTACTGGAAGCTGCAACAGTGAATAAGAATATCGTAGTGCTTACTGCCGATCTTGCAGGATCTTTAAAATTAGGTCCGTTTATTAAAGCTTTTCCAGATCGTTTTGTACAGTGTGGTATTGCTGAGGCAAACATGATAGGCATTGCTGCAGGCCTAACAATCGGTGGTAAAATCCCATATACTACCACCTTTGCAAACTTTAGCACTGGCCGTGTCTACGACCAGATAAGGCAAAGCGTGGCTTATAGTGGTAAAAACGTAAAAATATGTGCAAGTCACGCAGGGCTTACATTGGGCGAAGATGGTGCAACACACCAGATATTAGAAGATATTGGGTTAATGAAAATGTTGCCCGGGATGACCGTTATAGTACCATGCGATTATAACCAGACTAAAGCAGCCACAAAAGCAATTGCAGATTATGAGGGTCCAGTTTATCTTCGTTTCGGCAGACCAGTTTGGCCTATTTTTACAAAAGAAGAAGATTTTAAAATAGGCAAAGCGCAAATTTTAAATGAGGGAAAAGATATTTCCATTTTTGCATGTGGTCATTTGGTTTGGAAGGCTGTGGAAGCTGCAAGAATACTAGAAGCAAGAGGTATCAGTGTAGATTTAATAAACATCCATACAATAAAACCGCTAGATACTGAAGCAATTATTGCATCTATAAAAAAAACAGGTTGTGCAGTTACAGCGGAAGAACACAATATTTTGGGTGGACTTGGAGACAGCATCTCACAAACAGCTGCAAAAAATCATCCTATTCCAATTGAATACGTTGGCACAAATGATACTTTCGGCGAAAGCGGTAAGCCAGAAGATTTATTGGTGAAATATGGTTTAGATACCGATAACATTGTTGCTGCCGCAGATAAAGTTTTAGCAAGAAAAAAATAAAGAATTTACGACATTAAAAAAGCACACTATTTAAGTGTGCTTTTTTAATGTCGTAAAAGAAAAGCCGCTTCAAAAAATGAAGCAGCTTTCTTTTTTAAATATATTTAATTAAGCTACATTCTTATCAGAACGGCTAAGTGCATATATAACTAGACCGAAACCGATTTTGTTAATTGCATCACCAATGTTGTAAACGATGTCCATAGCTACTTTTGCTGATGCTCTGTCCGATACTATTTCTATTCCAAACAACCCGCCTTTGGTTCCAAGTATATATCCTAATGGATAAATAGCCCAACCTACTAATACGAACCATCCTAATGTTTTAACAGCACTTGTAACCGCAGGTGTAGATGCGCTTGCAAGTTTTGCAACATCACCAAACCATACAAGGTACACTATGTAGAAGTACGCTAAACCGCTTACTAATCCCCAAAACCAGCTAATGCTTTCTTCAGGGTGCATTGCTTCTCCTATATACCCTGTAACAAGCATTACTACAGAAGCAAAAATTAACTTCCAAAGCAAACTAACTTTTGCACCCACTTTTTTTGTGATAAGATAAAATTCAACACACATAAGTGGCACAGTCAATAACCAGTCAACATAACGGAAAAATGTTGGAGAGTCTCCAGTGTCCAAATTGTACCCTCTCATGTAGTAGTAATGCACTGCTGCAATAAAAGTAATAAGACCAGAAACTAAAACAGATGTACGCCATTGAGGGGCAGTATTACCTGTTTCCATAAAGAAAAATACGGCAGCGGCCATCATAGCCATTGTACCTACAAAGAATGTAAACGCTACGTAGTTGTTCGTAGCAATCGGCTTAATGTCAAGCAGAATTTGTAACATAAGTATTTGTTTAAATTGTTAAGTTTGAAAAATTAAACTAACGTTAGTTCATAAAGATAAAATTAGTACTTTCACATTCTAATAACATATTTTTATAAAAGTATTTTTATAAAAAACAAAAAATATTGTACAATTAAATAATAATCAGTTATTTAAGAAGTTAATTAAAGAATAATTTTCCCAAATCAGCAAATTCACCTTGACAAAATTGTTTTTATGAAAATTTTATCAAATACAATTTTTAAAACAGAAGCTATTTTATTAATAATTGGTTACATGTTTTTAGGTTTGCATTATTATATTTTACCTATCGATCCAAAAACTCAAATGATACTATTGCTTACTTTAGTGATTTTGATAGGTGTACCTCATGGTGCTTTAGATTTTTTGGTAGATGAACAAAACAAGGTCGCATTACAGCAAAAGTTTTCTATGAAAAAATTTGTGTTCTTATATCTTTTTAGGCTTTTATCTTTCGCACTAATATGGATATTTCCTTGGGTAGCATTTTCAATATTTATGGTATTTTCAATCTATCATTTTGGGGAAACCGATATGGCAATTATGCTAAAAACAAAAAGGAAGGCCAGCCTTTTATATTTTGCTTATGGCTCATTTATACTTGGAGTATTATTGCTGGTACATCTTACACAAATAAAAGATACCTTACCGGTTATTAAAAATTTTGTTGAGAATAGTAAATTATATGCTCAATTGGAAGCCAATCGCTATCTCATTATTATAGTTTTGGGCTTTTTATTTACTGTAGCAATTGTATATCAAAAATCAATAGATAATATAGTGGTTACCTTACCACAACTTATTCGGTTTATCTTTTTACTTGCCATTATTACCTTATTACCCTTACTAATGGCTTTCGCTTTTTATTTTGCTTTATGGCATTCTCTTCTATCTGTTAGAAATATATTTGCCTATTTCAAATCATTTAACAACGACAAAAAATTTGCAATTATCTGTAATAAAAGCATACTTTTCAGCATATTGGCATTGGGTGGAATGATATTGCTGTACTTTGTTTTAAGTTTTTTTTTACCAGATATGAATATGCTTTTTGCCCTTCTTATTATATTATCTGTACTCACTTTACCACATTTGCAGGTAATGCACCGTATGTATCAAAATTCCATTA
>JAYVVD010000415.1:0-2657 GCA_043787295.1 Ferruginibacter sp.
ATTTTTATAGGTGCTGAAATTATATTGAGCAATTGGGGAGAAAAAAAATTCTACACGGTAAAAGGGGTTTTACAAAATGTTTACCTAACACTAATGAATGCCTCACTTGACCTTCTTTTACGTTGGACATTTTATGTAAGTGTATTGATGTGGTGTAATCATGAGCATTTTTTTAAAATTGAAAACCCTTATTGGTATTGGCTATTACTCTTTATTTTTGAAGATTTTGCATTTTATATTGAACATAGAATAGATCATTATTGCCGGCTTTTTTGGGCAGTACATGTTACTCACCATTCATCAGAAGAATTTAATTTGACTACCGGTTTTCGATCATCTGTTTTACAACCCATTTACCGTTTTGTATATTTTATTCCTATTGCACTAATGGGTTTTCATCCATTGGATATTGTGTTTATGTACTCAATAACCCAAACGTATGGAATATTGGTACACACACAATACATCAACAAAATGCCCCGTTGGTTCGAATCTATTTTTGTAACCCCTGCACACCATCGGGTGCACCATGCAAGTAATATTGTATATCTGGATAAAAACATGGGCATGTGTCTTATCATCTGGGATCGGATGTTTGGGACTTTTCAGGATGAATTGCCTGGCGAACCGGTAAAATATGGTTTAACAAAACCTTTGGATAATCCACACAATCCATTTAACCATGTGACGCATGAGTGGAAAGGACTGGCAACTGATTTTAAAAAAAATGTATCCTTCAGCACCAAAATAAAATATTTGCTCAAGCCCCCGGGCTGGAGCCATGATGGATCTACCAAAACCGCAGCTCAACTTAGAAATGAATTTAAGAAAGCCGTAGGTTAAACAGATGCTTTTATTAATTTTATCTCATGCAAATTTTTCCTGTTTCTTCTGCGGAAGATGATGTCTCTTTTTTTCAACTTCCTTTATTGATATATAAAAATGATCCTAATTGGATTCAGCCTCTTGATAAGGATGTACGAGAAGTTTTCGATCAAAAAAAAAATAAGGCATATAGGTTTGGTAAATTACAGCGATGGATTATTAAGGATACTGCTGGCAACAATATCGGAAGAATTGCCGCATTTACAAATAAAAAATACAAGAACAAAGGCGATGATGTAGCGGTTGGTGGTGTTGGTTTTTTTGAGTGTATAAATAACCAGGCTGCTGCATATTTATTGTTGGATACTGCAAAAGACTGGTTGCATCAGCAAGGTATGGAGGCAATGGATGGCCCAATTAATTTTGGCGAAAGAGATCGTTGGTGGGGCATGGTTACAAAAGGATTTATGGAACCGCTTTATTGTATGAATTATAACCCACCTTACTACGTTAATCTATTTGAAAACTATGGCTTTAAAATTTTTTTTGAACAGGTTTGTTTAAGTATGCATCCAAAATCGCCGCTTGATAAAAAAATATGGGAGCGACATAATGCCATTGAAGCCGACAACAATTTTTCCTCCTCCCATTTACACAAAAAAGAGATTGAAAAATATGCAAAAGATTTTGCTAACGTTTACAACAAAGCATGGGCGGGTCACGGTGGTTTAAAGGAATTGCCTTATGAGCAGGTACTTATTATGTTTAAAAAAATGAAACCTGTAATGGATGAAAAGATTTTGCAGTATGCATACTACAAAGACGAGCCAATTGCTATTTTTATTAATATACCAGATCTTAACCAGTGGTTTAAATACCTGCATGGAAAGTTTGGACTATTACAGAAATTAAAATTTCTTTTAGTAAAACAATTTACAAAAAACAAAAAATTTACAGGATTAGTATTTGGTGTTGTACCTGAGTGGCAAGGCAAAGGAGTAGATGCATACATAATTGGCGAATCCGCAAAGTATGTGCAGTCTGCTGCAAGCCCTTATACAGAATATGAAATGCAGTGGATTGGCGATTTTAACCCAAAAATGTTAAACATTGCTACAGGTCTCGGCGAGGTGCACAGGAGCAGAAACCTCTGCACCTACCGTTATTTGTTTGACAGAAGTAAAGAATTTAAACGCCATCCCATCCTTTAGTTAAATTAGAAACTATCGTCTAGAATAATTAAATTCACACAAAAATTTATAACCGATAAATATCCGCATATTCATTCTTAATTATGGAAAAGTTTATTGTTTCCGCCAGAAAATACAGACCGCAGAATTTTAGTACAGTGGTGGGACAGTCGCATATTACAACCACTCTAAAAAATGCGATTAATAATAATCAGTTAGCTCATGCATTTTTATTTTGTGGACCCAGAGGTGTAGGTAAAACCACCTGTGCCCGAATACTGGCAAAAACAATTAATTGCGAAAATAAAACTGCTGATGGTGAAGCCTGTAATATATGCAATAGCTGCGTTTCATTTGATAATGGAAGTTCGTTAAACATACATGAACTCGATGCTGCAAGCAACAATTCAGTAGATGATATACGGAGCCTTGTAGACCAGGTTCGCTTTGCACCACAAGCGGGCGAGTATAAAGTGTACATAGTAGATGAGGTTCATATGCTAAGCGCATCTGCCTTTAATGCATTTTTAAAAACATTAGAGGAACCACCACACTACGCCATCTTTATTTTGGCAACAACGGAGAAACATAAAATTTTACCTACCATATTAAGCCGTTGCCAGATATTCGATTTTAAAAGAA
>JAYVVD010000416.1:0-2727 GCA_043787295.1 Ferruginibacter sp.
TGCAACCCACAGTTTAGCGAAGATATTTCGGGCACAGGCGCCAAATTATATGGTGGACGCTGGAACTCAAAGGGTGTTGCGGTGCTTTATGCATCAGAACATATTTCTTTATCTGTATTAGAAATGCTGGTGCATAACCGCTTTACAGATTTTGCAACAGACTTAAATTTATTACATCTTGCTTTTGCGGATACCCTCAATATAAAAGAAATAAAAAATAATAAACTTAAAGCTGATTGGATCAATGATTTTGAATATACCCGTTTTATGGGCGACCAGTTTATAAAAGCCGGAACACATGCAATTTTAAAAGTGCCCTCTGCAGTAATTAAAGAAGAACATAATTTTATTATCAATCCATCTCATTTAGATTTTAAGAAAATTAAAATAACGCAAACAGTTTCTTTCAGCACAGACAAAAGATTATTTAGTATCTAATGAACACAGTTTATTTATTATTGGGCAGCAATATGGGCGATAGTGAGCAAATGGTTTCAGTTGCAACAAATATGATTGAGAAAAAAATTGGAAAACTTACAACGTCTTCTTCCATTTACAGAACGGCGGCGTGGGGCAAAGAAGATCAGCCGGATTTTTTAAATCAAATCATCATTGTATCGTCTTCACTTTGTTCCTCAACCGTATTAAAAGAAATTTTAATTATTGAAAAAGAAATAGGAAGAGTTAGAACAACTAAAAATGCTGCAAGAGTAATTGATATTGATATCTTATTTTTTAACGATGAAATTATACACAATGAAAATTTAACTGTACCTCATAAACAAATACAAAACAGAAAATTTGTGTTGGTGCCACTTGCAGAAATTTCTCCAGATTTTATACATCCAATATTAAAAAAAACATCTTTAGAATTGCTAAGTATTTGCAGTGACAAATTAAATGTGCAAAAGAATTGATAACAGTTGCAGCGTTTCGTTTTATTTTGCAAAACGAATGAATTACAATTTTATTACAATAGAAGGCAATATTGGAGCAGGTAAAACTACACTCGCACATTTACTAAGCAAACATTTTAATGCAAGGCTAATATTAGAAGAATTTGCAGAAAATCCCTTCCTTCCAAAATTTTACGAAAGCCCTAAACAATATGCTTTTCCGCTGGAGTTATTCTTTATGGCAGAGCGCTATAAGCAGTTAAAAGATTTGTTGCAAACAAAAGATATGTTTCAAAACGTAACTGTTTCAGATTATCTATTTACAAAATGTTTACTTTTTGCCAAAGTAAATTTGCCCGATGAAGAATTCAGGCTTTACCAGAAACTTTTTGACATCATCAACCCCCAGATTATACAACCAAACATTTTAATTTACCTGCATACTCCTGTTAATAAATTGCAGGAAAATATAAAAAAACGAAACAGAAAGTACGAGCAGCAAATACCTAACGATTATTTATTTAACCTGCAGGAAACTTATACCCAATATATAAAACAACATCACTTAAAAACCTTGTTTGTAGATGCTTCCAATGCAGACTTTTTAGACAACCCCAAACACCTACAAATTATTATAGATGCTTTGGATAAAGAGTATGAAGATGGACAGCATTTCATTACCTTACCTTAATAAATGAACAACAAAATAAATACGAAGTTACCATTTGAGTTTAGGCATTTTTTAAGTGCAAAATTATTTTTTACACTGGGATTAAGAATGATTTCGACAATAGTTATTTACCAGGTTTTCCATTTAGCAAATACATACATGGTAGGTTTGGCAGGACTTACAGAGTTTTTGCCTGCCATATTTTCAGCTTTATTTGCCGGGCATTTTATAGATACCCATGACAAGAAGAAAATACTTGCTAATTCATTTTTATGCTATGTTATTTGTGCCCTTGCCCTTGCACTTGTAAGTTTACCTCAGTTAAACTTTACAATAGCAATAAAGCTGTTCATCATTTTTATCACCGTATTTTTTACGGGTATAATTCGTTCCTTTTCATCGCCGGCTGCAAGCAGTATGATTGCTGCAATTGTACCAAGAAATAATTTACAAAAAGCTATATCACTCAGCTCCTCATCCTATTTAATTTCTTCTATTGCAGGGCATGCAACCGGCGGGTTAATAGTAGCATTAGCAGGTATATCAAATGCCTATTTTGTAAGTGCTTCTCTTATTTTTATTGCTACCATTTTTGCTTTTCAAATAAAGCCCAAACCTCCAATTTTAACTGAAAAGAAAGAACCGATTATAAGTTCTATCAAGCAAGGTTTTAATTTTGTATGGAACAGCAAAACTTTATTGGGTGTAATATCGCTGGATTTATTTGCAGTGCTTTTTGGTGGCGCAGTAGCTTTTATTCCCGAAATCGCAGAAAATGTTTTGCATACAAATGCTATCGGTTATGGTTTTTTAAATGCTGCTATGGATATCGGTGCGCTTGTAAGTGTATTGATATTACTCGCCGCTCCAATGCGTAAAAAGCAAGGCATTAAAATGTTGCTTGCGGTAGCAGGATTTGGCATATTTATTATTGTTTTCGGTCTTTCAAAATTTTATTGGTTAAGTTTTTTAGCACTTGCTGCTGCAGGTATTTGCGATGGAATAAGTGTGGTAATCAGAGGTACAATTTCGCAACTATATACGCCGGATGAATTGCGTGGTCGTGTGTCTTCCATCAATATGATCTTCATAAATTCATCCAATGAACTTGGGCAGTTTGAAAGCGGCGTAACTTCCAGACTGTTAGGAACTTTACCCGCT
>JAYVVD010000417.1:0-3215 GCA_043787295.1 Ferruginibacter sp.
TAAAAACGATAATTTGCCAGCTTTTAGTAATTTATAAAATTTTATTTACAACAACCATTTTATTTCTCCTGAATTAAACTGTCTTTCTATTGCATCAAATGTAACGAGTTGGCCTTTTCTGTTAACTTTCTTTACACAGGTACTAAAAACCATGTTATCTTTTTTTAATCTGACTATTTGTTTTTTTTTGTAAAGATGCTCATTGTAATAGTTGAAATAATAATCTTCCGAAAATTCATCCAAAGCATCAAAATTTGCAAGCAGGGCGTTATGCAGCTTTTTACCAAGTTCAATGGGTTCAAAAATCCGGCTACAAATACTTCTTAAAGAAGTTGCCTGAACGTTTTCCTCGTCAAAATCAATCTGGTTAATATTTATCCCAATGCCTATTGCTGCCCATGTCCAATACTGTCCATTAAAAACATTCTCTATTAAAATACCTCCTGCCTTTCTGTCATTGAAATAAATATCATTGGGCCATTTTAAATAAGTTGATGAGCCTGCAAATCCAGCAAAAAATTGATGACAAGTACTGGCAACCACTGCATTAAAAAAGAAAATATTATTCCTAAAAACCTTATCAGGCTTAAGTATAATGGTCATTGTAATATTTTCATCTTTCTTACTAAACCACTTATTATCTCTTTGCCCTTTGCCGCCCCACTGGTCTCTTGCAAACCATGCCTGTCCATGCACAGCCAAACCTGCATGTAGTTTTGCCATGGCATAGTTGTTGGTACTTTCAACAGAATCTAAAATGGTAAAAAATTGGTTTTGGCTCATCAATATTGCGGCGGGGTAAAAAAGAATATGTAATTTTGTTTATAACAGCAAGCTACTGATTTAGTACTTTACAGCATGCATAAGGCATGTATTCATTCAACAAAAAGAATAAAATTTGAACAATAACTTAAGTGTGTTGGAGACACGCAAAAAAAATACCATCACAAGACTTACCAAAAGCAGTAAAATAATCAAAACAATTATAAACGCTATACACGAAAAGAAAGGTGAAAATGTAATCAGTTTAGACCTTCGGAAAATACCTGAGGCTGTGGCTGACTTTTTTATAATATGTGAAGCTAACAACCCTTCTCTTTTAAAAGCGATTGCCGACGAAGTTGAGCATGAAGTTAAAGAACGTTGTGGTGAAAGTGCTTACAAACATGAGGGCAGGCAAGCACAACAATGGATTTTAATTGACTATGTAAATGTAGTTGTACATATTATGCTTCCGGAGCCAAGAAAATTTTACCAACTGGAAGAAATGTGGAGCGATGCCGTTTCTACAGATCACAAAGAAATATAACATTTAAAAAAGCACATAAGAGCGTATAAGTACAAATGGCACAACCAAATATTACACCTAATAACAAAAAAATTCCCGGTACAGATAAAATTCCAGGTTTGAGCAATGATCCCAATAAAAAACCAAAGTTCAATTTGTATTGGCTTTGGGGAGCAGTATTACTTGTACTTATTTTATGGAATGTTTTCAGAACTGTTGCTACGGCAGGAATTGAAGTAAACCAAGCTTATCTTACCCAATTACTAAAGCAGGGAGATGTTGTGGAGGATTTACAACTTGATAAACAAAAGACTGGGCTTATTGTGGTTAGAAACCGGGATATTGCCCGCATGTTTTTAAATAAAGACAGCGTAAAAGCAAAACCTGCTTTTTACAAAACATTTTTAAGCGATCAGGATTATGCTATGCTGCTTAAAACTTCTGCACCTCAAGTTTACTTTAATATTGCAAAAGATGAAGTTTTTTCAAAACAACTTGAAGATTTTTATAAAGAAAATCCCACGGTAAGAAAGATTTTACCGAATTATACAGAAGAAGGTGAAGTTTTAGGAGACCTCTTAAAAACTATTGTTCCAATACTTTTATTTGGGTTATTATTTGTGATGATGATGCGTAAAATGGGTGGTGCATCAAGTGGCGGTGGTCCTGGCGGTATTTTCAGCATTGGAAAATCTAAAGCTACATTGTTTGACAAAGGCACGAGAGTTAATATAAATTTTGGAGATGTTGCCGGGCTCGATGAAGCCAAAGTAGAAGTAATGGAAATTGTTGATTTCTTAAAAAATCCAAAAAAATACACAGCGTTAGGAGGAAAAATACCGAAAGGTGCTTTACTCGTGGGGCCTCCTGGTACCGGTAAAACTTTGCTTGCAAAAGCAGTTGCAGGAGAAGCGCAGGTTCCTTTTTTTAGCCTTAGTGGTTCTGACTTTGTAGAGATGTTTGTGGGTGTAGGTGCAAGCCGTGTAAGAGATTTGTTTAAGCAGGCCCGTGAAAAAGCGCCTTGTATTATTTTTATTGATGAGATAGATGCCATTGGTCGTGCAAGAGGCAAAAACGCCATGATGAGCAACGATGAAAGAGAAAACACATTAAACCAATTATTGGTTGAAATGGATGGTTTTGGTACTGACCTTGGTATCATTATTCTTGCAGCAACCAACAGACCAGATGTATTGGATACAGCCTTGTTAAGACCAGGACGTTTTGACCGCCAGATATCTATTGACAGACCTGACATGGTAGGTAGAGAAGCAATTTTTAAAGTTCACCTTGGTCCAATTAAAATATCTCAAACACTTGATATTCATAAACTGGCAGAGCAAACACCAGGTTTTGCAGGAGCAGATATTGCCAACGTTTGTAACGAAGCCGCATTGATTGCTGCAAGAAAAAATAAGGAAAGTGTTGACATGAGTGATTTTCAGGATGCCATTGACAGGGTTATTGGCGGGCTTGAAAAAAGAAACAAATTAATATCGCCGGAGGAAAAAGAAATTATTGCTTACCATGAGGCGGGCCATGCAATTTGTGGTTGGTATTTGGAACATGCTTATCCTTTGTTAAAAGTAACGATTGTGCCAAGAGGTACAGCAGCATTGGGTTATGCTCAATATACACCAAAAGAACAATATTTATACAATACAGATCAGTTAATGGACCAGATTTGTATGACTCTTGGTGGCCGTGCGGCAGAAGATATTTTCTTTGGTAAAATAAGTACTGGTGCAAGCAACGATTTACAACAAATTACCAAAATTGCTTACAGTATGGTTACGATGTATGGCATGAATGATAAGGTTGGTAACGTAAGTTATTATGATCCTTCACAGGAAAATATGTTTACGAAACCTTACAGTGAAGAAACCGGTAAAATGATTGATACCGAAGTAAGGTCGCTCATTGAAAG
>JAYVVD010000418.1:0-8467 GCA_043787295.1 Ferruginibacter sp.
CCTGCGCCTATTGCACCACCGAAGTGTGAGTAACCCAATTGTACGTCTGCTAACAAAGTCATCAAAGTCATGATACTTGTGTTTTATATGTGAAAAAAAGAATTCAAATTTTTTAATAAAGAGACAAGAGATTTCAGATAAAAAACACAAGATTTAAAAATCTTCATTATTGCAAATCTCCTATTTCCTGTTCTTCTGCAAATGCATTTTAAAACTGCCTTTATATTATAATTGCATCGTCATGTTCACCTTCAAACGCCTGGCCAATGAAAACGGCTGTTAAGTTGGTAAAAATAAATGCCTGAATAAATGCCACTAACAATTCTATAAAATAAATAAATACTGTAAATAAAATTGAAATTGGACTAAAGCCCCACCCTGCGCCTTTTGCCATTGCGCCGAAAATGAAAATCAATGAAATAAAACTTAAGATTATAATGTGCCCTGCAACCATGTTTGCAAAAAGACGAATAATTAATGCCGCAGGTTTAATAACCAATACACCCAATATTTCAATAGGTATTAAAATGATCTTTACAAAAATAGGAACACCAGGAGGCCAGAAAATATGTGCCCAAAAATGCCCATTTGTACTTATAAGAATAACAACCAACGAAATTATACCAAGCACAGCAGTAAACGCCGTATTGCCCGTCACGTTTGCAGAACCTGGCAACAAACCAAAAAGGTTATTAATTAATATAAAAAAGAAAACAGTAAGAAGGTAAGGCATATAACGAATCCATTTCTTGCCCAAGTTTGGTTTTGCAACTTCGTCTCTTACAAAAGTAATAACGGGTTCAATAGCATTTTGCCATCCTTTTGGTGCAGAAGTTACACCAATTCCATTTTTATATTTATTTGCAATACCCTTCATTAAAAAGAAAAGCAATGCAAGTGCAATAAACATTTGCACCACATTTTTTGTAAGTGAAAAATCATAAACCGCCGATCCATCTTCAGCTATAATTTCTTTTGTTAGGTTAAATTTAAAGCCGTTGTAAGCTTCTTCACCTTCGTGCCCAAAATGTGAAGATGAAAAGATTGATAATCCTTTAGTTGGAGAATATAGAATTACCGGTAATGGAATGGTTGCATGAAAATTGCCTGCTGTAAAAAAATGAAACTCATGAGCATCCTTAATATGTTCCATTATAATCTTGGCTGGATCAAGCTTTTCTTCTTTGTGTTCAGCAGTAATATCATGCGCAGATTCCTGTGCAAAAGCAGTATTTGAAAAAACCAATAAAATAAGGCTGAAAGCCAATACCAATAACGATTTGATGAGCTTAGTTACCATATACATCCTCAATTTTGCCGCAAAGATAAGGGCAGAATAGCTAAAATAGAAATTTTAAGGCGGGAAATGGGTAGAAGAAACAGCTTTTTGTATTGAGATGAAAGCTTGACATTTTATTTGTTTTATGGGAGATCGAAAGACTTTAAACCCTTTAAATCTTCATAAATACTGATAAGTATTTTATAATCATTAATGTAGTTATAAAATTTATTTAAAAAATGTGAAAGTTTGTATTATTTATTGCTTAGAAGAAACGCAATATTTAAAATATTTATTAATATTTTTAAAAGATGAAAGTAATAACCCGTGCGGTTTGGATTTTATCGTTGGTAAGTCTTTTTACAGATACCGCAAGCGAAATGCTTTACCCGATAATGCCACTTTATTTAAAGAGTATTGGGTTTTCTATTGTGCTTATTGGAATACTGGAGGGTTTAGCAGAAGCAGTGGCAGGCTTAAGCAAGGGTTATTTTGGAAAATTATCTGACAGTACAAGCAAACGAATGCCTTTTGTACAATGGGGTTATGCATTAAGTGCATTATCAAAACCAATGATGGCATTTTTTATAGCGCCGCTGTGGGTATTTTTTGTGAGAACGGTGGACAGGATTGGTAAGGGTTTAAGAACGGGCGCAAGAGATGCGGTATTATCTGATGAATCTACACCGGCAACAAAAGGAAAAGTTTTTGGCTTTCACAAATCTATGGATACTTTGGGTGCAGTGCTTGGGCCATTGTTTGCATTATTGTATTTACAATGGCACCCCGAAGATTACAAAACACTTTTCTTCATTGCCTTTATTCCCGGCGTTATAGCAGTTTTATGCTCTTTACTTTTAAAAGATAAAAAAGCAATCGTACCATCTTCGAAGCCAAAAGTTTCCTTTTTTTCTTTTTTAAGTTATTGGAAACAAAGCCCAGTGTTGTACAGAAAACTTGTGGGGGGCTTGTTGGTTTTTACATTGTTTAACAGCTCCGATATTTTTTTATTGCTAAGAGCAAAGCAGGCAGGTCTTGATGATACGAACATAATAACCATTTATATTTTTTACAATTTAGTGTATGCAATCTTTGCATTTCCATTGGGTATATTGGCTGATAAAATAGGATTAAAGAAAATATTTATTGCGGGGATTTTTGTTTTTGCCATAGTTTATGCAGGCATGGCATTTGCAAATTTGCCCATACATTTTTATGGCTTATTTTTTTTATACGGAATTTATGCAGCAGCTACAGAAGGTATATCCAAAGCATGGATAAGTAATATTTCTGCCAAAGAAGATACGGCAACCGCTATTGGAACTTACTCGGCTTTTCAAAGTATTTGTACCATGCTTGCAAGCAGTATTGCAGGCTTAATATGGTATAAATTTGGCAGCCAAACAACATTTATATTATCGGCAGCAATAGCATTTGCAGTGGTTATATATGTTGCTTTATATACCAAAGAAAAAATTGCAGCAAATGAAACTGCACAATAAAAGTTGAAAAAAGATTTACTGCTGAAGAGCGACGGGATAGGAGCGGAAATCCTTTTTTATGAGGAACGAATAAAAAAGATTGCAGTGTATAGCCCGGACAAAAGCTGAAGTAAAACTTTCAGTTGACCGCCAAAATATTTTTAATTACACTGTTTCTAACTGTTTTTCAAACTGCATTTTATGGAGTTGGTAATAGTGTCCCTGCTTTGCCATAAGCTCGGCATGACTACCCATTTCTTTTACAACGCCGGCATCTAAAACCAAAATTTTATCTGCCTTGCGAATGGTGCTCAACCGATGTGCAATAACAATGGAAGTACGCCCTGCAATTAACTTTTCTATGGCATGTTGTATAAGTGCTTCGCTTTCAGAATCTACGGAAGAAGTGGCTTCATCTAAAATAAGAATAGCAGGATTGAACAACAATGCACGCACAAAAGAAAGTAGCTGTCGCTGCCCCAAAGACAGTGTGGCACCACGTTCCATCACATTATAATCGTAACCGCCGGGTAATCTTTCAATAAATTCGTGCAGGCCAATAAGTTTTGCTGCCTGTATAACTTCTTCTCTTTTTATATCTGAGTTTCTGAGTGTAACGTTATCCAATACACTTCCGCTAAATAAAAAAACATCCTGTAAAACAATACCGATTTTGCTGCGCAGAAAATCTAAATCATACTCTTCAATATTGGTATTGTCAATTTTAATACTTCCTTTTTGTATCTGGTACAATCTGTTTATTAAACTGATGATGGATGTTTTGCCACTGCCTGTGTGCCCAACAATAGCAAGGGTTTCACCGGCTTTTATAGAAAAGTTTATATCTTTTAAAACATATCGGTTTTCAATGTACGAAAACCATACATGATCAAAATTTACATCGCCTTTAATATTTGCGGGTACGTATTTTCCAGACCTGTCAGACACATCTTCATTATCCAAAATTTTAAACACCCGCTCGCTTGCAATTACACCCATTTGCAATACATTAAATTTATCTGCAATTACCCTTAGCGGACGAAACAATAAATTTAAACATAAAATAAAAGAGGTAATTATTCCACCCGCCTGTGCTGCTTTTTCGGTTGATATGCCGGCCTGCGTACCTGCCCACCAAACCAACAAACCAATTGACAATGCTGATACTAACTCCACCACCGGAAAGAAAACCGAGTACGCAAAAATGGAACGAATGTTTGCATTTCGGTGTTCTTTATTTATATCATTAAATTTTTGCTGCTCTCTTTTTTCGGCCGCAAATGCCTGCACAATTCCCATACCTGTAATGTGCTCCTGCACAAATGCATTTAGTTCTGCTACTGCATTGCGGACTTTTATAAATGATCTGTTTACACTTTCTTTAAAATAATAAGTGGCAATAATGAGGACTGGAAAAGGTGCCAGACAAACCAGCGTAAGTCTCCAATCTGCAATAAACATATAGGTAAGAATAGAAATAATGGAAAGCATATCTGCTATGATAGGAATCAACCCATCACTAAAAATATCGTTCACAGATTCTATGTCATTGATAGTTCTTGTTGTGAGGGTACCAATAGGCGTTTTATCAAACTGCGATAAATTGAGGTGAACTATTTTATTGTAGGTTGTAATACGCAGATCTTTTACTACACTCTGACCTAATGATGCGGTGGTGAAAGTGAAGAAAAACCGACAGGAAGTTTCTATTAATAAAAGTGCTATTTGAATAATTGTAATCTCTATTATAAAGCCGCCTGGCCCATTTATAAAATGACCGACTGTGCTGTTTTTAATTCCATTATTTATGGTAAGTTGAATAAGCAGTGGCCTTATTGGCGCTATAACCGCTAGAAAAATGGAGAGAAAAATAGAGAGATAAAATTTCTTTTTGTAAGGAGCGGCAAAAGTGAAAACTCTTTTAAGCACCGAAACATCCATCTTTTTTTTTGGAATTGACATTAGTGCAAAGTTACGGGGTGGAGTTTTAAAATTGCAGGTTTGTCTTGTTTCTAACATCTAATAGATGGCATATATTATCTTTTTGCTCAACTATATAACTTTATATAATTTTTAAATATGCATCACTAAAGTTGAAAACTCCATATTTAAGTTTCCAACAAGATCTTTATATCTTTTACCAAATCTCTTGTGCTAAAAGGTTTTTTTACATACAAAGCTGCGCCAAGTTCATATCCTTTTTTTATATCAGAATCTTTTGTTTTGGCACTCATAAAAATCACTTTGCTATTTTTTAAATTTTTGGTGCTTTTTATATACTTGCAAATATCATATCCATTTACATCTGGCATCATTATATCTAACAGAACAATATTAGGGATAGATTTATTTAAAATTTCAATTGCTTCTTGTCCATTGCGTGCTACCATTACTTCATACCCATTTTTCTTCATTAAGAATTCCAATGACATTAATATGTATGGGTCATCATCAACTACCAAAACTTTATACACTTTATTTATTTTTATTAATTAATTATTTGGAATCGTAAAGATAAACTTTGAACCATGTATACCATTACTTTCTATCCATATTTTTCCTTGATGCATTTCTATTATTTTTTTACTAATGGCTAAACCCAAACCGCTGCCCTCAGGTTTTTTTAATGTTTGATTTTTTGCTTGAAAAAACTTTTCAAAAATCATTTTATGTAATTCGGGTGAAACTCCTTGACCATTATCTTCCACCCACACTTGCAATTCATCATAATTACTATGCACCGAAATTTTTATTATTCCTGCATTATTATCTGCAAATTTTATAGCATTCGATATTAAATTATATAAAACTTGTTGAATGAGTATCTCATCACAACGCATTAAAAACATACTATCAGGAATATTTTTTTGAATACTAATATTTTTTTCCTTTGCCAAGGTTTGCAAAGATGTGATTGCATCTGAAATGAGTGTATTAAGAATTACTTCTTTAAAGTTTAATAATTGTTGTCCGCTTTCATATCTTTCTAAATTTAAAACTTGCATTATTAAGTGACTAAGCCTTTCTGTTTCTTTAATTACATTTCCCAGAAAAAGTTGTCGTTGTTCTTCAGGCATGTCAGTATTATCATGTACAATCTCTGTCATGGCACGTATAGATGTAATGGGAGTACGTATTTCATGAGTAACTGTGTAAAGAAATTCATCCTTCATCGTATCCATTTCTTTCAGTAATTCGTTTGCAATTGTTAATTGCTGAGTTGCTCTTTGAAGCTCAGCCGATCTTTTTTTGAGTTCCTTATTTACTTCTATCATTTGCTGTGATTCCCGCAAAATTTTAAGCACTTCATCAATCCTTAATTCTTCTTCTTTTGTAATACTGCTTACCATTATCCTTGCCGAAGCAGAGCCGATTACACCTGCAAGAATATTTTCTGTAAATATGACCAATCGTGGATCTGCACGCTTTGTATCCAGCGCAATTTTATTTCGGGCAGCATAATTTTTTATAAGATTTTGCCCTCTTTCTTTTCCTAAAAAATTTTCCAGTAAACTACTTATATCAGGAAGGTATGCTGTGCCTTTCCATATAGCTAATTCGTTTTGATTCCCAGAATGTTTAAAAATATCTACAAAAAGTTCTGCCTGGTAAATTTCCTGTGCATTTCTTTTTGAATAGAAGGAAATAGTTACAAAGGCAAAAATATTTATGAGCAAACTCCAGAAAGCCCCATGTACAATAGAATCCATACCTTGTTGACCAAAAAGTGAAAATGGTTTTAGCCATTCTAATCCTAACAACCCATCTGTCATTATACTTTTGCTTAAAATATCTGCACCTACAAGCGTTGGTACCACGAGTGTAAAAAACCAAATGGCAAAACCACTGCAAATACCAACAATGGCCCCATTTTTCGAAGCACCTTTCCAATAAATACCTCCAATGGCTGCCGGTGCAAATTGTGCTACTGCTACAAAAGATACAAATCCGATAGAAACCAATGGTAAATTATGTGCAACCGTCCTATCATACAAATATGCAAGCAGTAAAATAATGATGATGCTTATTCTTCTTGTATTAATAATAATTTTTGTAAGTGTTCCTGCAACGTTTGTATTAAATTTTTTGACAGATAATAATACAGGTGTTACTATGTTATTGCTGATCATGGTACTAAGTGCAATCGTTTCTACAATTATCATACTTGTAGCCGCAGAAAAACCACCAATGAAAACCAATAAACTCAACCATGTCTGGTTAAATTTTAACGGCAATGCAAGCACGTAAGTATCTGCATTAACGCCGGTTCCTTCAAAAATAAGTTTTCCTCCAAAAGCAAGTGGTAATACAAAAATATTTATAAGAAATAGATACAGCGGAAAAAGCCAGCTCGCTTTACCAATATGTTTTTCCTGCATGTTTTCTACAACACTTACCTGAAACTGCCTGGGTAAAAAAACAACTGCAAGCATAGATATAAGTAGTAAACCAAACCATGTTGCATACGATGTTTTGTTTTCTAATGTAAATAATTGGTTTAATATGGGATGAGCTGCAGCACGTTTAAAAATATCCCCAAATCCGTTAAAAATTCCAAACACTACAAATAAACCAACAGATACAAATGCTATTAACTTTATAATAGATTCAAATGCTACGGCGGCCACCAAACCTTCGTGTTTTTCCGAAGCGTCTACCGATCTTGTGCCAAATAAAATAATAAAAAATGCCAAAATGATGGTTATTAAAAAAATATGATCTTTAAAAATGTAATTAGAACTGTTTTGAAATTCAGTGGTATTTGTAAGAATATGAAAACTTGCAGACAATGCTTTTAATTGTAATGAAATGTATGGAATAATACCTGCTACGCAAAGTACCGTTACGATAATAGCAATAGAAAAATTTTTGCCATACCGTGTACTTATTAAATCTGCAATGCTGCTGATGCGTTGTGTTTTTGCAATGCGAATAATTTTGCGAAGAACAGGCCAGAATAATACTGCTGCAATGGTAGGTCCTAGATAGACGGCTAAAAATTCTACTCCACTGGTTGCGGCTCTCCCTACACTTCCATAATAAGTCCAAGCAGTGCAATACACAGTTAACGAAAGCGAATAAACATAGCCATTGTTAATAATGCTTTTTTGTTTTTTTTGTCTCCTTTCTGCATAGTAAGCCACGCCAAATAAAATACCGAGATAAAGTAAAGCGGATGAAATGACGATGATATTATTCATCTTTTATTTTATTTTTTTTATCTGTAAGACTCTTTATGATTACAACAATTATGAACCACACAAAGAATATATAAAGATATAAAATGGGAATGCCCATTAATAGAATTGGTTTGTTTACAATGGCAATTAAAGGGTAAGATAGCAATACGATTATGAGTAATGCAAATAAAATTAATTTCTCGTTTCGCATTTTTTGATTCATAATAATTTTGTAAGATTTCTAAAAAATAAAAAGGATAACAGAGAAATGTATGTAGCAAATCTATGTTATCCTTTAAGAAATGGTGGCGGTAATATTAGTTACGCTTCATCTAATCTTCTGTACTATCGTACTGGTTTTGCAATGCATAGACTCCAAAGATTACAAGCCCGCCAACAATGATTGGTGTCAATACAAAGGCATAAATAATTGCAGGTATTAAATCCTCCGGCTTATCGCTGCTAAACTTTGGAATGGCCTGTGTAATAATAAGGATATAGCCTGCGTATAAACCAAGTGCTATCCA
>JAYVVD010000419.1:0-10460 GCA_043787295.1 Ferruginibacter sp.
TGCATAATTTAAAATTCCTTCAAATTCACTTTTAATGTCATCATCAATTTTTTGTGTAATTCCTTCTTGTATATTTCTTATGCGCTTCGCTTTGATATAGATTTGATCCGCCACAGATATTATTCTATAAACTCGCCATGAGGAACCGTAATCAGCCGTTTTTTTTAGAAAAGTATTTCTGCATGTATCAATTATTTTATCATATTGATCATCAGTCGTCATTGACCCGTTTTTATTCTGCATATTTGTGTATAGCTTCAAAAATACAATTACTACTGCAATGTTTACAATTAACTGTAAAGGAAAATTAATATCGACAGAAAAACCTATCGTGATGGGAATTATTAATGCCACGCATAATTCTTTTTACAAGGGAGATTTGGATGAAGGGCTTGAGGGTATTTTAAAACTTGCTGATAAAATGCTGAATGATGGTGCTGTTATTTTAGATATTGGCGGACAAAGTACCAAACCCGGCAGCGAACCAATTAGTGTACAAACTGAATTGGACAGAGTAATTCCTGCAATAGAAATAGTACATAAAAATTTTCCGGAAGCAATCATTGCTGTAGATACATACCAAAGTAAAGTTGCAACTGCAGCTGTGGCAGCCGGCGCATGTATGGTTAATGATATTAGTGCTGGAGAATTAGATAAAAAAATGATAGCAGTTGTTGCAGGTTTACGAGTACCTTTTGTATGTATGCACATGAAGGGAAACCCACAAAACATGCAGCAGCAAGCTATCTATGAAGATATATTAAAAGAAATGCTGGATTATTTTATTAAAAAAATACATCAATGCAGAGCTGCAGGTATTAAAGATGTAATCATTGATCCAGGTTTTGGATTTGCAAAAAATGCTGAACAAAATTTTTATCTGCTAAAAAATCTTTCTGTGTTTAACATATTAGATTGTCCAATTCTTGCCGGGCTGTCAAGAAAAAGTACTGTTTACAAAACGCTGAAAGTTACTGCAGCAGAAGCTTTAAACGGAACTACAGTTTTAAATACATGGGCATTAAATAATGGCGCAAGTATTTTGCGGGTTCACGATGTTAAAGAAGCTGTGGAAGCTATTACATTATACGGGCAATATAAAATTGCATAAAAAAAGCAGCTCATTTTTAGAGCTGCTTTTCGAAAAATTATTTTATTATCTAGGATTTTGACCTTGCTGTTGCATTTGTTGCTGCATCTGCTGCTGTTGCATTTGTTTTGCAGCTTCCGGATTAGCTTTGGTTAAACTGTCTGTATATTTTTTCTGCATCTCCTGAAATTTCTTTTGTTGTGCAGCTACATCAGCCGCAGCCTGTGCTTTGGTAAGTACTTCCAAAACTTCAACTTCAAAAATTAAATTTTCGTTTGGCTTAATATCAGCACCTGCACCTGCAGCACCATATGCTAAACTTGAAGGAATATAAATTTTTGCTTTTGTACCTTTGTTCATCAATTTTAGTCCATCACTCATACCCGGAATTACGCCACCACCTAAAGACATATCATTTGTAAGGTTAACTGAAAGTGGATTTAAATGACCTTTAGAAGGATCAACATTTGAATCAAACATTTTACCTGCAATTGTTTTACCAGTGTATTTAATTTTAGTTATCACAGAGGTATCTAAGATTGCACCGGTGCCTGCCTGCAAAATTTCTACGTATGCACCCTTTTCTGTTTTAGTTGTTTTAATATTATTTTTTGCAAAATAATCTGTTAAAATCTTATCGTCTTTTATGAGTTGCGCAGCTGCTTTTTGCTTGCCTGCTGACTCTTGTGCTGCCATATTTACCTGTCTTGCTTTATCAGCTTCTGCCTGCGTATTATATACATTTATAATCCTGATGTTGGTGTACAGATAATTCCCTTTTTTCATGAAAGGAGGCATTGCTTCGGGTTGTTTTTTAAACACAGTATCCGTCAACATTTTTGTTGAAAGACTGTCGCCTTTTTTTAATTGTTTAAACAACTTGAAATATGCAGGAGGTAAGTTTGTAGAATCGAAAGTGATGATTTGTGCCGCACCCAAATCTCTTGTACTGTTTAAAATAGAATCTTTTTTACCGTTGTTATACACAGAGGTAAAATGAAATTCAATAAACTGGCCGGGCTTTAAAGTTTCACCTTTTCCATCAGCAATAATTTTGTAGTCCATTCCTTCTTCTCCTTTTTTGTAAGGAGAATTACAGGCTGCAAAAAGAACTGCTGCCATTAATAATAAATATGCGTTTTTTCTCATTTTGTGTGATGTTTATTTTAAAATGTATAAGTACTTAATTCTTTTTTATGTTCCATCATAGCAGTTTTAAAATCATCAACTGCTTTTTCAAGACTATCATTCGTGGCACCCCCTGCTGCATTGTAATGACCGCCTCCATTAAAATAAGTTCGTGCAAATGTATTCACATCAAACTCACCTTTACTTCTAAAAGAACATTTTCTTTCTTCTCCCCTGTCTATAATAATCGCAGCAAATTTAATTCCTTCTATGCTTAATGGGTAATTAACAAGCCCTTCGGTATCTCCGGTCTTAATATCAAATTTTATAAGATCCTGTTGTGGTATAGAAATTAATGCAGTGTTATATTCATAAAAAACTTCCATTCTGTTAAGCAAAATATTGCCTATAAAACGTAAACGTGCTTCACTCCCATTCTCAAATAATGCTTCGTGAATGGGAGCATGTATTAAACCCAACTCTTTAAGATGCGCTACCATTCGGTGAACACTTGCTGTTGTGCCCGGAAATCTAAATGAACCGGTATCCGTCATTACACCTGCATAAAGACATTGTGCAACATCATTTGTTATTTTTTTTGCATGCTCCGAGTTTACAATAAAATCATACACCATTTCGCATGTACTGCTTTTAGATGTATCACTTATGCCAAAAGCAAATTTTTCTTCTTGTGGTTCTTGGTGATGATCAATTAAAATTCTTTCTCCTGTTGCATCATTTAATACTTCTTCCATCTTTTTTGTACGGCTGAGCGTATTAAAATCCAGACAGAAAATCCAATCTGCATTTTTAATTAGTTCATTTGCTGCCTCTGTCTTGCGTTCATAATCCAATACTGTATTTACTCCCGGCATCCATGACATAAAAGAAGCCCAGTTAGTTGGGGAGATAACAGTCACCTTATGACCAAACTGCAAGAGAAAATGGTATAATCCTAAAGTTGATCCCATTGCATCTCCATCAGGTTTCTGATGCATGGTAATCACTACTTTTTTAGGAGTAGAGAGTTGTCCGAATAAATTTTGAATCTCTTGCATAAAGGCGGCGCAAAAGTAAGCAAAAACATTGTTACTGTTTACATGTATAATTAGTTTTAGACATCTCCATTAAAATTGGTTGATTTGAGATCATGATTTTACGTGATTTAAAACTCAAATTTAAAAGCACTTAGTAAAAATGATTTTGTTTTATTTAGCAATATTTATTAATTCCTAAGTATTCTTTTATTTACTTTTGCGCAAAAATTAACTAATGACCAACAGAACTTTTACGATGATAAAGCCTGATGCTACCAAAAACGGTAACATAGGTGGAATTTTAGAAATGATAAATGCAGCAGGTTTCAGTATTGTGGCTATGAAAATGACACATTTAAGCAAAGGAAAAGCAGGAGAATTTTATGCAGTACACAAAGAGCGTCCTTTTTATGGAGAATTAGTTGAGTTTATGAGCAGTGGTCCAATTACAGCCGCAATATTGGAAAAAGAAAATGCTGTAGAAGATTTTCGTAAACTAATCGGTGCTACCAATCCTGCACAGGCAGAAGAAGGAACAATCCGTAAAATATATGCAACATCTATTGGCGAAAACGCGGTACACGGAAGTGATAGTGATGAAAATGCTACTATTGAAGCTGACTTTTTTTTTAGTAAACTTGAACAGTTTTAAAACAGCATTTATGATTTTATAGAAAGTCCTGCTTCGGTGGGATTTTCTTATTTAGTGCAGTTTATTTGTTTTGATGATTTTCTCTTTGAAGCCTTTGCTTTAACTTGCTTGCGCATGCATGTATCGCTCACAATCATAAAATACCCTACCCGTTTTATACCTTTTGCATTTCTAGCAATGGCAATAATGCGGTTACCACTTTACTTGCGCAAAAACATTTCTTTTTACAAATTACTGGGTACTGGCAAGAATGGGACTTTCGATAAAACGCCTGATCTGCATCAGTGGGCAATAATGGCAGCGCACAAAGTAGAATTAAATGATGTAACCATAGATATTCTTTATGGAACATTTATAGCAAAATGGCTAAATAATTTTAAATGCACTTCTACTATCTATTTATTAGAACCTATTGAAGGACATGGTTTTTGGGATGGTAAAAAACCTTTTGGAAACCTGCCACCCAAATCTGATTACGAAGGAAAAATTGCCGTAATAACAAGAGCTACAATTAAATTAAATAAATTAAAATACTTTTGGCAGAATGTTGCACCTGTAGCTGCTAAAATGGTAAAGGCGGAAGGATTTATAACCTCGTATGGTGTGGGTGAAATTCCTTGGATAAAACAGGCAACTTTCAGTATTTGGGATAGTAAGACCGCCATGAAAAACTTTGCATACGGAATGAAAGAGCATGCGGAAGTTATTCAAAAAACAAGACAGCAGAAATGGTATAGCGAAGATATGTTTACAAGATTTAAAGTTTTGAAAACTACTTTGGTGCCATAATTTTATTTATAATTTTATTTGTTCTGATACCGGCTTAAATACAAAATTATTTTATGAAAAATATTAAAATTATAGAAGTACCCTCAGAAATTGGCGCAGGTACAAGAGGAGCATCTCTCGGCATTGATGCAGTAAAAATTGCTGCGCTGGATTTTATGAGTAATTTTTTTGTTCACTTTCCATCTGAAAAAATTGAAGTAGAAAATAACTTACTTTTTGAACCTATTAAATCTCCTTACGCCAAACGAATACAGGGTGTGTTGACAATGTATGAACGCATAAGCAAGAGTGTAAGTGAAAGCATTAAAGGTAATTTTTTTCCGGTTATTTTAAGTGGCGACCATAGTAATGCCGGTGGTACAATTGCGGGCATAAAAATGGCTAAACCTAAATGTAAACTTGGCGTAATATGGATTGATGCACATGCTGATCTTCATACTCCTTACACAACTCCTACAGGCAATATGCATGGCATGCCATTATCTACAGCAATTGCTGATGATAATTTAGAAAGCAGTGTACATGAACTTGATGAAAAAACAGCAAACATGTGGAATCAGTTAAAAAACATTGGAAAAATTTCTCAAAAAGTTTTGCCTGAAGATATAGTTTTTATTGCCCTGCGGGATTATGAAAAAGAAGAAAAACATTTAATTGAAAAGCACGGAATGAAGGTTATTACTACTGCAGAAGTTCGCAGAAATGGTGCAGAAAGTGTAAGCAAAAAGGTATTACGCCACCTGAGTGATTGCACGGATATTTATGTAAGTTTTGATGTGGACAGTTTAGATGCTTCCATATCTCGTGGTACAGGAACGCCTGTGAGCAATGGTTTGAAAGAAAGAGAGGCTGAAGATTTAATAAGTAAGTTTATGCAAAACAGAAAAATTTGCTGTTTTGAAATTACTGAGGTAAACCCGACACTTGATAAAGAAAACCTAATGGCGGAGATTGCCTTTAATATTTTGCAAAGAAGTGTAAACGTATTAATGATGAACTAAAAAAATCCCACAGTAGGAGGGATTTTTACCTTTTTAATTTTCAGTATTGTTATGTCTTAGAATGTTAAACTTTGTTTTACAAGGCCCCACTCAAATCCATCTTTTTAGTTCTTTTTGATGTAAGTGATGGATCCATTTCAATGGCCTTATCGCACATTCCTTGACCCTTTTCTTTTTGACCCATCTTTTGAAAAGTTAATCCTGCCTGGTAAAGTGCTTTGGCATCTTTAGAGTCGGCTTCCAATAATTTTTGACAATAGCTAAGAGATCGATCATATTGTTTTTGTTCGTATAAAATCTGAGCCAAATCCCTCAGCATTTCCTTATTTCCTTTTTTCTGATAAATGTTTATCAACTTTTCCTCACCTTTTGCATATTGACCACTGTATAGCAATGAATAACCATAATTTTCGTTGAAATCACTGCTTGTAACATATCCGTTTTTTGCTGCCGTTTCAAAAGCAGTAACTGCACTTCTGTAGTTATTGTTATTGTAATAAAGCAAACCAAGTTCGTAAGCCCATGCATTTTTTTCAGGGTTTAGTGATGCAGCTTTTTCAAAGTATGGAACAGCTTTTTGATACATTTCCATGTCCATATATGTTCTACCCAAAGTGTAATTAACAATGGCATCGTTGGGGTTTTTTACAACCGCCTTTAAAAGAAATTTTTCGGCAGCAATATAATTTTCATTTTCAAAATTGCACAATCCGATAATACGTTCTGCATTATCGCAACCAACACATTTATTGGCAAATTCTGCAGCCTTATTCCATTGGCGGTAATCATAGAATAAATTTGTAAGTTCTTTTATAATTTGAATGTTATTAGGCTGTAAATCATAAGCTTTTAAAAAATTTGCTTTTGCCTGATCAATTTTTCTCATTTCTTTATTCGCAAAACCATTTTCAATATAAGCTTCAGTATAATTTTTGTTGAATGAAATTGCCTTCTCAAAATTGGCAGATGCTGTTAAAAAATGTTTTTCATTTTTTTCATTAACACCTTTATTAAAATAAAAAGCAGAACTGTCAGAAAAAACATTTGCAAAACTCTGTTGAGCACCTAAAATACTGAGAAGTAATATGGTTTTTTTCATAGTTTGAAAAGTGCAATTTTAATACCGCTATTGTAGCACTACTGCACTAAACGCATTTATGCGTATATTTATTTTGTACAACTTTTTCTTTTTATCAACAATTTCACATATTATTTTTTTATTGGTATAATTACCGCTTCCCCAATACGCCATATCGTCCGTATTGTGTATTTCTGTCCAGTTGTTTTTACCCTTTAATTCAATTGTTTTAGACTCATGTGCATAATCAATCACATTAAGAATTACAATTACATCATTCTTTCTATCTTTTGCTTTTCTTCTGTAAATAATTATTCCATCCTCCGGTTTGGAAAGATCTTCCCAGTTAAATCCTTTTTTGTCGAATTGAAGTTCGTAAAGGGCAGGAGTATCTTTATATAAATGATTTAATCTCCTCACACATTCCTGCATACCGTTGTGTGGACTGTATTGCAATAATTCCCATTGCAGTTCGCTGTTATAATCCCATTCGCTTGTCTGGGCGAATTCATTGCCCATAAATAACAGTTTTGCACCAGGATGGGTATACATATAAGTGTAGTATAACCGCAGGTTTGCAAACTGCTCAAATTCATTGCCGGGCATCTTGTAAATCATCGGGCTTTTACCATGTACAACTTCATCATGACTTAGCGGCAGCATAAATTTTTCATCATAAAAATACATCATGCTAAAAGTGAAATCATTTTGTGCAGCGGCTCTTCTATACCATTTCATTTTAAAATATTTAAAAGAATCGTGCATCCATCCCATCATCCATTTCATTCCAAAACCTAACCCGTTTTTTGATGTAGCCAATGTAATCCCTGACCAATCACTTGCTTCTTCTGCTATAGTTTGTACGTCTGAATATTCCCTATAAACCATGTTATTAAAATCCTGCAAAAAAGAGACAGCTTCTTCATTGTCGTTGCCACCTTTTTCATTGGGTTCCCACTCGCCTTCTTCTCTTGAAAAATCAAGCCTGATAATAGAATTTACAGCATCAACTCTAATTCCATCAATATGAAAATATTGTAACCAGAAATGTGCGCTGCTCAATAAAAAAGAACGCACCTCTCCCCGTTTATAATTAAAAATATAACTGTTCCAGTCTTTGTGAAAACCTTTGCGCATATCGCCATACTCATAAGTGTGCGTGCCATCAAACATATACAAACCATGCGCATCGCTTGGGAAATGTGATGGCACCCAATCTAATATTACTCCAATATTATTTTTATGAAGTTCATTTATTAAGTGCATTAAATCCTCAGGGCTTCCATAACGGGAAGTAGCAGCAAAAAAACCAGTGCATTGATAACCCCAACTGCCATCGTAAGGATATTCTGTTATTGGCATAAACTCCACATGAGTAAAGCCCATTTGTTTTACATATGGCACAAGCCTTTCCGTTGTTTCTGTGTATGAATTAAATAAATTGGGTTCATCTTTTTTTGGACGCATCCAGCTACCAAGATGTAGTTCGTATACACTCCACGGAGCATTTAAAGCGTTGTGCTGCTTTCTGTTTTGCATCCAGTTATTATCACTCCAATTATAATTCAGTTGTTTCGTTTTCGATGCAGTACCCGGCCTTAATTCACTGTATATTGCGTATGGATCAGCTTTAAAAGTTTCTTTTCCTTCAAAGCCTGTTATCTGGTATTTATATAAAACGTTTTCTCTCAAATATGGAATAAAACCCTCCCAAATGCCTGACTTATCCTGCCGCACAAACAATGGATGCAGATTTTTTTTCCAGCCATTAAATTCACCAATAACAGATACCTCTGTTGCATTTGGCGCCCAAACTGCAAAGTAAAATCCTTCAGTATTCAGCACATTAATTTTATGGCTACCAAATTTTTGATGGGCAAAAAAGTGTTTACCTTCTGCAAAAAGTTTGACATCTTCACCTGTAAACAAGGAATAATTCCAAACCATTTTTGTGCTGTCAATAAAATTTTCGTCTTCGTATGCCATTTAAAAAACAAGTTAAACCGTTTGTGTAATATACGGTTAACATAAATTTAAGATAAGTTATTTTGCCTTTGAAATTTTATATAATAATTTTAAAACAATTGTATTTATCTAACCAAAACTTACAAAATGCTCCCAAAGTTTTCTTTGCTTACTATCCTTTGTATTTTTTTTCTTTCTGCATCTGCTCAAAAAAATGAAGTTTCCGGTATTGTAAAAGACACTTTAACAAAGGCGAGTTTAAAAAATGCGGTTGTATTGCTGCTTACGCCAAAAGATTCAGTTATTATAACATTTACAAGAGTAAAAGATGATGGGTCTTATACACTTAAAAATGTGCAACCCGGTAAATATATTTTCTCTGTAACGCATCCAAATTTTGGTGATTTTGTTGATGAAATTGAAATTAAAAGTAGCAATGAAATTCTGGCACCTGTGTCAATGACATCGAAAAGCAAATTGCTGGAAGCTGTTATAGTAAAAAGCGGTAACCCCATTCGTTTAAAAGGTGATACAACTATTTATACTGCCGATAGTTTTAAAGTGAGCGCCAATGCCAATGTGGAGGAATTACTTAAAAAAATGCCGGGCATACAGGTAGATAAAAACGGACAGATAAAAGCCATGGGCCAAACTGTTGAAAAGGTTTTAGTAGATGGTGAAGAATTTTTTGGCGATGATCCAGGAATGGCAGTGAAGAATTTACGTGCAGACGCTGTAAAAGAAGTACAGGTATTTGATAAAAAAAGTGAACAGTCAGAGTTTACCGGTATTGATGATGGCAAAACACAAAAGACCATCAACCTAAAATTAAAGGAAGATAAAAAGAAAGGATATTTTGGAAAAATTGATGTGGCCGGCGGTTTTAAAAAGGACATTGATGACAGATACAATGATAATATACTGCTTAGTTCGTTTAAAGGAAAAAGAAAAATAACAGGATTTTTATTGAATGGAAATACAGGTCAAGATGGCTTAAGCTGGCAGGATGAGCAAAAGTTTGGCGGTGGTAATGCTGACGCAGTGTTTGACGAGGAAAGTGGGAATACTTATTTTTACGGTTCTAGAGGTTCGGCAGATGGAGAACCATATGTAGATGCGCAAAATGGTTTTATAACAAATCTAAATGCTGGCTTACAGTACAGCAATAAATGGAACGATAAATACAATTTAAATTTTGCCCCAAGGTACAACAGCCAGCGCTACAACAACAACCAGCAAACTTTTACACAAACACAAATTGCAGATTCGGTTTTAAATGAAAACTCAAGTGATTTTAGTAACATTAACAGAAGTAATGTAAAACTTAAAGCTCTTTACGATATTAAACTGGATTCTTCAAACACTTTAAAACTTACTGCCAATAGTAATTTTTATAATACTGAAAGTAATGAGAACAGAAGCAGCATTACCCGTGGAGGAACTGGCACATTTAAAAATGGAACCAACAGATTATTATCTACCAAAAGCGATAAAGAAGCCTACTCAGGTAATGCTGTCTTTAAACATAAATTTAAAAAACTAAGAAGAACATTGTCGGTAACTGCAGACTGGAATTTGCTGGAAAATCAGGGAAAAACATTCTTGAAAGCTGATACACTTAATAGTTTTTTAACGGCCTTACCAAATATAGATCAGATGAAAGATTATGACAAATTAACTTCAGTTGTAAGTTCTAAATTGGTATATACAGAGCCACTCA
>JAYVVD010000420.1:0-3607 GCA_043787295.1 Ferruginibacter sp.
GCCAATTCTTCAGTGGAAGGTTCACGCTCATGCTCCTGCTCAAAAGCCATGTATGCTTTGTTTGCCTTATTATAAGTCCCTATTTTATTCTGTGGTAAACGAACTAAGCGACCTTGCTCAGCCAAAGCCTGCAAAATTGATTGACGGATCCACCAAACTGCATATGATATAAATTTAAAACCTTTTGTTTCATCAAAGCGTTGGGCAGCTTTAATTAAACCAAGATTACCTTCGTTTATAAGATCTGATAAAGAAAGCCCCTGATGCTGGTATTGTTTTGCTACAGAAACTACAAAACGTAAGTTTGCCTGTACAAGTTTATCCAAGGCACGCTGGTCGCCCATTTTAATTTTTTGAGCAAGAATGGTTTCTTCCTCAGGGGTGATCATTGATATTTTAGAAATTTCCTGCAGATATTTTTCAACAGCCTGAGAATCACGATTGGTTATCTGGGTTGCTATCTTTAATTGCCTCATTGTATAATTTAAATTCTTGGGTGAAGTACGCTGTGTATGAAAATGCGAATGCAAAGTTACAGTAATTAAGCTGCCTTGCAAAGAAAATTATGAAATAAATTTTGTTGTTTGAAGAATTATATTTATGCAAATACCGTGCTAAAAATTAGTTTTAATATTTTTACATCTTTATTAAGATGAATATTTTAATGATTTTAAGCCTAAGTATTTAAATCTTAAAAAAACTTTCTCATTACTCTTACTCTTTTTTACATTTGCTACATGATAGATTTACGCTCCGATACTTTTACAAAACCTTCACCGGATATGCTGAAGGCAATGTTTGATGCCCAAGTAGGCGATGATGTTTTTGGTGAAGACCCCACAGTTAACGAATTAGAAAAATATTGTGCAGAATTGTTTGGTATGGACGCAGCTGTATTTTGCCCAACAGGCACAATGACAAACCAGATTGCCATTAAATGCCATACCCAGCCCGGCGATGAAGTAATTTGTGATAAGGTAAGCCATGTGTATATTTATGAAGGAGGTGGTATTGCGTTTAACAGTGGTTGTCAGGTAAAAACCATCAATGGAATTAGGGGGCTAATTACTGCGGAAGATGTTGCATTTTCTATAAATCCTGATGATGTACACAAAGCGCATACCTCTTTGGTTGTGGTAGAAAATACCGGTAATCGAGGTGGAGGCAGTTGTTATGAAATAGAAGACATTTTACAAATAAAAGAAGTCTGTGCGCTGCATGGGTTAAAAATGCATTTAGATGGCGCCCGACTTTTTAATGCGCTGGTTGCTAAAAAGCAAAATCCTTTACAGTATGGAGAAATGTTTGACAGTATATCAATCTGTTTGAGTAAAGGCTTAGGCACTCCCATTGGAAGTGTTTTATTAGGAAAAGGTGATTTTATAAAAAAAGGAAGAAGGGTAAGAAAAGTAATGGGAGGTGGAATGAGGCAGGCTGGTTATATGGCTGCAGCCGGATTATATGCTTTGCAAAACAATGTGGAAAGACTTGCTACAGACCATCATCATGCAAAGCAAATTGCAGAAGCCCTGCTTCTTAAAGATTTTACGGGTAAAATGATGCCGGTGGAAACAAATATTGTAATATTTGAAGTTTTGAGTGAAGGTGCAGCCGCCGAATTTTGCAGAAGAATAAAAGAATATGGTATTTTATGCTTGCCAATTTCACCAACACAGGTTAGAATGGTAACGCATTTGGATGTTAGCAATGAAATGATAAATGATGTTCTGGAAACGATAGCTGCCTTTTAAAATTGCCACATCAATTGAATTTTTATTACCTCAAAAAGATTTTTTATGTTTCCATCAGTAAATCCCACAAAAACCAAAGCATGGGAAAAACTTACAGACAATTATCAAAATAAAAAAAATACAAAGATTACAGATCTGTTTCAAAAAGACAGCAATCGCTTTCAAAACTATTCTATCCAAACTAATCATATTTTATTTGATTATTCAAAAAATATGATTGATGAAGAAATACTTTACAGTTTACTTGATCTTGCAAAAGAATGTAAACTTGAAGATGCTATGCATGCGATGTTTGAAGGTGAAAAAATAAATCAAACAGAAAATCGTGCAGTTCTTCATACAGCGCTACGTAATTTTTCAGGATATCCGGCATATTTTGAAGGCAAGGACGTGATGCCGGAAATTAATGAAGTGTTACAACAGATGAAAACCTTTTGCAACGACATTCATTCCGGAAAATGGACCGGCTATACCGGAAAAAAAATCAAATACATCGTCAACATTGGGATTGGTGGAAGTGATCTTGGTCCTGTAATGGTAACAGAAGCACTAAAACCATACTGGGTAGAAGGTATACAACCATACTTTGTAAGCAATGTTGATGGAACACATATTGCTGAAACATTTAAAAAAATCAGTGCAGATGAAACCATATTTTTAATAGCAAGTAAAACATTTACTACGCAGGAAACCATGACCAATGCACACTCTGCACGTAACTGGTTTCTGCAAAATGGTGGTGGCGAAAAAGATGTTGCCAAACATTTTGTAGCATTGAGCACCAATAAAAAAGAAGTTGTAAGTTTTGGTATTGATGCTGAAAATATGTTTGTGTTTTGGGATTGGGTTGGAGGTCGTTACAGCCTTTGGAGTGCAATTGGTTTAAGCATAGCTGCAACAATAGGCTATAATAATTTTGAAGCTTTACTGAAAGGTGCGCACGAAAGCGATGAGCATTTTAAAACAACTTCTTTCGAAAAAAATATACCTGTTTTAATGGCACTTGTTGGGATTTGGTACAGGAATTTTTATGGCACTTCTAGTGAAGCAATTTTACCTTACGATCAATATCTTCATCGTTTTGCTGCTTATTTTCAGCAGGGAAATATGGAAAGCAACGGCAAACATGTTGACAGAAATGGAAATGCTACAGATTACAATACAGGTGCTGTTATTTGGGGAGAGCCGGGTACAAATGGGCAACATGCATTTTACCAGCTGCTGCACCAGGGAACAGAATTAATACCTGCAGATTTTATTGCTGCAGCAAACAGCCATAACCCCATTGGCGATCACCAAATGAAATTAATGAGTAATTTTTTTGCACAGCCGGAAGCTTTAATGAAAGGATCTGGCAATGGAAATCCATACCGGGTTTTTGAAGGCAATAGGCCAAGTAATTCTTTTTTAATTGATACAATTACACCATTTACATTGGGGCAAATGATTGCTTTTTATGAGCATAAAATTTTTGTACAGGGCGTAATCTGGAACATTTATAGTTTTGACCAGTGGGGAGTTGAGCTGGGTAAAAAACTTGCAGTTAATATTCAGGAAGAATTGGTTAATGAAAATATTATTACAAGCCATGATAGTAGCACTAATGGATTAATTAATACTTATAAAAAACTCAGGAAATCGTAACTTAGTAAAAATAACTACAATGAAACATTTCATTATTTTGATCGGGTTTCTTTTTATTGGTGTACTTATTTATGCACAGGATAGTTCTGTTAATTTTAAAAAATTAAAAGAATTAAAGTTGCCTGATTTTAAAATAAATAAAGTCCCATTTAAATATTCTGATCAATTGGGAAAAAACTATTTTTCTTCGAGTAAAACATACTTTGAACAAG
>JAYVVD010000421.1:0-3451 GCA_043787295.1 Ferruginibacter sp.
CGAAACAGATACACATTATAATTTACTTTAAAATACTTTACAAGCCATTATAATTCCTAAAAGTGCTTGTAAAAGTGAAGAAGAAAAATTAGCTTTGAGTAAGGTACTTTCCAAAAAATCTATCGCTGGATGCAGAATTTAACCAAATACTAAACTGATGCAGGAAAATAAAGAAATACAGGCATTGCTGAAACTGATTGATGATCCTGATGAAATCGTTTACGAAACTGTAAGTAAAAAAATAATTTCCTTTGGAAAAGATATTATTCCCAACCTTGAATACTACGGTGAAACTATTGCCAATACTGCACTTCATGAAAGAATAGAAGCGCTCATAAAAAGGCTTCATTTTGAAGATACAAAAGAAGATTTTTCAAAATGGTCTGGAGGCAGTTCGGATTTACTTGCAGGTTGTTTGTTACTTTCAAAATTTGTTCATCCTGCCATGGATACTACAATTATTTTTAAAGAAATTGAAAAATTAAGGAGGAACATCTGGCTGGAAATGAATAGCTATCTAACCCCGATGGAACAGATAAATGTTATTGGAAGTATCGTTTATAATTATTATAAGCAAAAAGGAATAGAAATTAGTTATGAAAGTGCGGATGGTTTTCTTTTAAATAAAACGCTTGAATTCCGTAAGGGCAATGCATTTGGAAATGGAACACTCCTATTAATTCTGTGCGGTTTATTGGATGTGCCGGTTTACGCAATAAATATCCCTAAGCAATTTATTTTGGGTTATTTTGATCAACAATACGATATATTAAACCCAAACGGGCATGCTTCTAAAAAAATAAAATTTTACATAGATCCCGTAAACGGACAAATGTATTCTCATAAAGATGTTGAGAATTATTTTAAAAAAATGTCTCTCCCTCCTACTTCTTCATTTTTCAAACCATTTAATAATAAATCGATTATAATTTTATTGTTATCAGAATTAAAAAAGTGTTTTGAAAATGATGGACAATATTTAAAAATAGAAGAAATAAATTCTCTCATAGAAATGCTGGAATTATGATCTACCATATTACTACAAAACAGCAATGGGAAACAGCAAAGGAAAAAGGTTTTTTTGAGGAAACGTCGCTGAATACAGAAGGCTTTATACATAATAGCACGGAAGCTCAGGTAGCAGGAGTATTGGAAAGATATTATAAAGACAAGACAGATCTTTTATTGATGCACATTGATGAAAGTAAATTAGAGGCTGAATTAAAATACGAATTGGCACCTTCTGTAAATGAAATGTTTCCACATGTATTTGGGATTATCAATTTAAACGCTGTTGTAAAAACTTCTGAGATATGATTTCGTGGGAAGACTTTAAAAAACTTGATATACGCACCGGTACTATCATTGAAGCACTACCATTTGAAAAAGCTAAAAAGCCTGCATATAAACTAAAAATAGATTTTGGTAAAGTAGGTACAAAAAACTCATCCGCACAAATAACATCCCTTTACGAATCCAATGAATTAATTGGTAAACAAATTATTGCTGTAATTAATTTCCCGGCAAAACAAATTGCAGATTTTATGAGTGAATGCCTTGTACTTGGTATATACAATGAAAACAAAGATGTTATTTTACTGCAACCTGAAAGGAAAACTGGGAACGGTAATAAGATCGGATAGAAAGATTCTGTAAGACTTTCGTCAGTATTCTTTTGTTTGAAGTCTGATGTTTCTATTTCATACTGTCACTTCCAAATGAAAAAGGTAATAGTTGAGATGCGCTCTCAATGATAATAACTTTCCCTTCCATTCCTGATAATATAAGCCGCATCGGTTGAGATGTACGTATCTCGTATTCAGCAAGGCTTTGCCTGCACATGCCACAAGGCGATATTGGTCGGTCACTACCACCAATGCGGGATAAATTATTGTAACTGATAGCCATTGTTTTTATGGGCTCATCGGTTTGCAACATACTTGCAGATGCAAGTAATACTCGCTCCGCACAAATTCCGACAGGGTAAGAAGCATTCTCCTGATTGGTGCCATACACTTTTTCTCCATTGTTAAAAAGGGCGGCGGCACCCACTAAAAAATTACTGTAAGGTGCATAAGCTTTTTGTGTTGTTTTTCGGGCTTCTTCCATTAAGGCTGCATCTTCTTTATTCAATTCACTTATATCAGTATATATTTCAAAACCAAAACTATGTTGTTGTTTCATTCTTTATTCCTGTTTAAAGATTTGTTTGGCTCTTAATACAAACTTATTGCCAAATCAAAATTGAAAAGTAATTGGGACAAAAAATCCTCCCTGCATTTAGCTGAGAGGATTTTTATTGAGATAAAGTTAAGTATTTATTTGATATTATTTTATGCTGTTGAATATTCTTTTCCATCTTGGTCCACCTTCCCAGCTAAACCAAATCAGAGAAGCTTTCCCTACCACATGATCTTCGGGTACAAAACCCCAATACCTGCTGTCAAGTGAGTTGTGTCTGTTGTCACCCATCATCCAAAAATAATCCATCTTAAAAGTATAAGAGGTAGCAGCAACACCATTTATAAAATACTGACCATTTCTGTTTTCAAATTTATTGCCTTCGTACACCTCTATGCAGCGTTGGTAACGGATTAAATTATCAGTAGTCAATTGTATTGTTACACCTTTTTTTGGAATTGTTATTGGCCCATAATTATCTGCCGACCAATGACTGGTAGTGTCATAATAAGGAAACAATTGTTTGTCAGTTGGCGAAATATATTCAGTTACACTATAACCCTGAGGAAGTTTCAAGTTTGGCTTTTCTTCGTTGGTAATGTTTACCATCCAATGTGTCTGGTCTATCTGCGTCAATTCACCCTGCTGATCTAACCTCGAACGGATACCTAACTCCGCAAGTTTTTCTTTGTCGGGCGTAATATTTTGAGGTAGCTCTAAAATGAACCAGTGCTCAGATTGTGGAAAAAGTGGTTGAGCTTTACCATTAACCATTACTTTTCCATTTACAACCTGTAAAACATCTCCTCCAATTCCAACACATCTTTTTATGAAATTCTCTCTTTTATCTACAGGTCTTGTAATAATGTCAGAACCAAACCTATTCCATGTTTCCTCTCTCCCAATTTCTCTCACAACTTGATAATATGTCCTCTGGCTGCCAAACTGTTGTTGGCCATCCACAATTGGATCGTTAATTAAAGTATCATTTACTGGAAAATTAAATACAACAACATCATTTCTTTTTACAGGTGTTGCAAACCATCTTGTGTAGGGGATATGTATTGCTTCTGTGTAAGATTTTACCGGTACGAAAGGCATGGTGTGATGCACAAAAGGCATGGCAATGGGCGTATTCGGTATACGTGGGCCGTAAGAAAATTTGCTTACAAATAAAAAGTCATTTACAAGCAAAGTTTTTTCCATCGATGGTGTTGGAATAGTGTATGCTTCAAAAACAAATGTTCTTATGATCGTCGCTGCTACTACT
>JAYVVD010000422.1:0-8590 GCA_043787295.1 Ferruginibacter sp.
AGGGTGCTATTGCTTTTTCTTTTTCATGCTTGGTTGCAATAAGAAGGGTTCTGCCGCTGAACATTTACTTTAATTATTTTTTGACTATTGAATTTCAATAGCGCATTCCAATGAAATTTTTCTGGCTTTTGTTTCTACAAACTTTCTTATTTCAAACAAATCTTTTTGCAGCCGCTTGATTTTTATTTCCGAAAGCTTTATGTCCTCTTCGGTACAGTTGTCTGTTATTTTGTTTTCATGAAATTTTACTTTTACATGCATCATTTGAGTAATAATGTCAATAGCATCTTTTACTTTGAATTGACCTTTTATGAGTTGTATGTTCATAGTGATTTGCTTTATTGTCCTTGCCCCAGTGAAAATGCCGGTTTGCCATCAAAGTTGTAGAGGTTGTCGGTTTTAATAATGTCAATGTTGTTGGTTATGGCGTTTGCCAATAATTCAATAATGTCTTTTTTGTTAATGAGGTTTCCTTCAATTGACTTAAAGCGGCAACGCCAGTGGTCAGTGCAAAAGGTTTCTGTAAAACCTTCAGGATATACTTTAATTCCGCGATTGGTTATCATTGAAAGTTTCACAACCTTTCTATCTAACTGCTGAATTATTTTTGCCAATTCATCGGGATTGTTTCCAGCCCAATGCACAAATACATCCACACCAACTAATTCTTTTTTAGCTGCAGGTTTCCGTTTATATTTTGGCAAGTTGAGTGCTGAACTATTGGCATATGAAACTACTTTTAGCAAAGAAGGTTTGTTTCCCAAATTTGCTATCACAGCTTTTGCAAATTCTTTCGTTCCTGCTTTTTGTTTGCTTGTTCCTTCTTTAAAAATGTCGTTGGTATGTATGCCATCTTCAATCGTTTTAAGCCATGCGTTCTGTACTTTTTCTGCTACCTCCGTTTGCCCAATATGTGTCAACATCATTATAGCGCCCTGCAATAATCCGGAAGGGTTGGCTGAATTTTGCCCGGCTCTTTTTGGTGCTGAACCATGTATGGCTTCAAACATGGCACACTCCTCACCAATATTTGCCGAACCCGCCAATCCTACTGAACCGGTAATTTGTGCTGCTACATCCGACAAAATATCTCCGTATAAATTTGGCATCACAATCACATCAAATGCTTCGGGAGTGTCAGCCATTTTTGCTGCACCTATATCCACTATCCAATGTTCATTTTCAATTTCGGGGTATTCTTTTGCAATTTCATCAAACACTTTATGGAACAAGCCATCGGTTTGTTTCATGATATTGTCTTTGGTAAAACAGGTTACTTTTTTTCGGCTGTATTGTTTTGCATATTCAAAAGCATAGCGAACAATTTTTTCGCAACCGGGTCGGCTGATTAATTTTAAACATTGTATCACTTCATCTGTTTGCTGATGCTCAATGCCTGCATACAAATCTTCTTCGTTTTCTCTTACTATTACCATGTCCATGATGGGATGTTTGGTTTTAACGAAAGGATGCAAACTCATGCAGGGACGAACATTTGAGTAAAGCCCAAGAAATTTTCGGGTGGTAACATTTAAGCTCTTGTAACCGCCACCTTGCGGAGTGGTGATGGGTGCTTTTAAAAAAACTTTATTTCTGCGGATAACATCCCACGATTCTTTTGCAATGCCAGAAGTGTTGCCAGCCAGGTAAACTTTTTCGCCCACTTCAATTTCTTCAATTTCTATTTTAGCACCTGCCGCCAAAATAATTTCAAGGGTTGCATCCATTATTTCAGGACCAATTCCATCTCCTTTTGCTACTGTTATTTTTGTCATGTTTGTTTTGTTTTTTTTGTCCACAGATCAAAAGTGGGTTTTATGATTCATAAATTATCATTTATCTTTATAATCAATATCATAAAATATATTTATGAATTATACTTTTAACCAGTTACGGATTTTCTTAAAAATTACGCAAACACAAAGCGTGACCAAAGCAGCAGAAGAATTACACTTGACACAACCTGCAGTATCCATTCAATTGAAAAATTTTCAAGACCAATTTGAAATACCGCTTACAGAAATTATTGGCAGAAAAATTTTTATCACTGATTTTGGGAAAGAAATAGCTGTAGCTGGTGAAAACATTTTAAACCATGTGCATGCAATAAACTATAAAACCTTAGTTCATAAAGGTCAATTGGCTGGCCGTTTAAAAATTTCGGTGGTGTCTACTGGTAAATATGTGATGCCTTATTTTTTATCGGATTTTTTGAAACAGCATGCAGGAATAGAATTGATGCTGGATGTAACTAACAAATTAAAAGTAGTAGAGAGTTTGGAAAAAAACGAAGTGGATTTTTCGTTGGTATCGGTGTTACCTGTTAATTTGCAAATTGAAAAAATCGAACTGATGCAAAACAAACTGTATCTGGTAAGCAATGCAAAACAAAAATTCAAAAATAAATTGTATGATAAAACCATTTTTGAAACACTGCCGTTAATCTATCGTGAACAAGGTTCGGGCACAAGGCAAACAGTGGAAAAATTTATTCTAAAAAATAACTTGTCTGTGAGAAAAAAAATGGAGTTGACTTCCAACGAAGCTGTAAAACAAGCTGTGATTGCCGGATTGGGTTGTTCTATTATGCCATTGATTGGAATAAAAAACGAATTGCAAAATGGAGAATTACAAATTATACCTGTAAAAGGATTTCCAATAAAATCGGTATGGAATTTAATTTGGCTGAAAGGAAAAAATCATTCGCCTGTTGCTCTGGCATTTTTGAATTACTTGAATAAAGAAAGAGGGAACATTATTAAGGAAAAGTTTGAATGGTTTGAAAAGTATTAACAAAAAATCTACTTCTGTACAAAAATGAAGCAATGAAATTATAAAATACTGTCTAGGAGGTCTGAAAAAATTGTGGTTGTTAATGCAAATAGTAGTGCTGATGATTAGTTCAAAGCTGATAGAATTCTGTCAGCAAGGGTGAATGGGTTGTGCGTTGGCATTTTTATCGCTTTGCAAGGTTGGGTTTGTGCCAGGGTTTTGTGTGCCTTGCAATGTGCTAAAAATAGCGTGGGGTCGGTTGGGAAAGTCATAAATGTTTGAATTTAAGTAAGATGCGCTAGAGTGAAGCACAACGGGAGTTTGTAAAATACCCATCTTTCCAATAATATACACAGCAAGTACATACATAAAAATCCAGTATGTTTTTTGCGTAAGAACGGTATGCAGTTTATAACAGGCAACAGCCGCCTTCAAACATATTTTACAACAGCCAAATTATTGCTCACCTAAACCTTAAAATAAATATCGAAAAATGTTTAGTTTTTACATAGTTAATGTTCTGCATTCACTTTTGTCACAAGAAGAAAGTAAAAGCCGGACTTTTAGAAAAATAAAGTCACTTTTTTCGATCTTCATATTTTAAACCCTGTGGTAACATTAGTGTGCCTGTATTATAAACGTCAATGAAAATTCTAATTGTGTCTTTAGTATTTGATGTAAGGAAAACATATTTGTCCAGCAAGTCTAACTTTCCGCTTATTGGCATTCCAGTAAATTTATTATTAATTTTGATTGAAGGTTTTTTATAATTTGGGTCGTCTACTGTTGCCCTGAATAAAAGTGTCAGCGTTTGATTATCTTGTGTTTTAAGTCCTGATAAAAAATTATAAGAATAAGCTATACTCTTTCCCTGATTACCTTTTTTTAGTCTTAATGCATTTTGTGCTATATATCCATATGATGTGTCTGTTGAGTTAACCAATTTTAAAAATTCTTTTTGTCCGTAAGAAGTATTTGCAAATAAAAGAAGTATCCCCAAGAATAACCAAACTGAAATAGGTATGAGAATATTTTTCATATCTTAAAGGTACTTTAAAATTAAATTGTCAAAAAAGTTGTCTTATAAAAGTTGTTATCTTAACAGTCAAAAAAAATAGCCTCAAAAAATTTGAGGCTATTCTAAAATATTTTTAATTTTTTGTGAGAGATCATAAATTCTTCACCACTTTAAAATTATTTATTCCAATAAGAGTGCTCCGGATTGACAATTAATTCTTGCTTTAAGGGATGGATTAAAACATGCATATCTTCTAAGGGAATAGCACCAAGCAATTGTTTATTATCACCTTGTAATACCAGCGCATTACAAACTGTTTGTCTGTTTTTAAATTGAGCCATTTCTATATCTCCTGCATTAATCAATTCAACATCAGCATATGTTATTCTCATAAAAATCATTTTAAAAAATATCACTTTTTATTCATTAAAAATTTACCCTGCCGCCTGTTCATGCAGATAATCTTTACGCTTTAATTCAAAGTTTTTACCGAGGTATAATCTGCGAACCTGCTCATCTCCCGCAAGTTCTTCTGCAGTGCCATGTTTGAAAATACTACCATCAATTAAAAGATAGGCACGGTCGCAAATGGATAGTGTTTCATTTACATTATGATCGGTTATGAGAATGCCGATATTTTTGTATTTTAGTTTTGCTATAATCTCCTGAATATCTTCTACCGCAATCGGATCTACACCTGCAAAGGGTTCATCTAGCAAAATAAATTTAGGATCAACAGCCAATGCACGAGCTATTTCGGTTCTTCGTCTTTCGCCACCACTCAATGTATCACCATTATTTTTTCGTACATGCTGCAGGCGAAATTCATCCAGCAAAATTTCTAGTTTTAATTTTTGCTCTGCTTTTTTTAGCTTGGTCATTTCGAGCACCGCCATAATATTTTCCTCCACGCTTAATTTTCTAAACACACTTGCTTCCTGCGGCAAATAACCAATACCCATTTGTGCCCGCTTAAACATGGGTAGTTTTGTAATGTTGATGTCGTTTAAAAACACTTCTCCTTCATCTGGTTTTACTAACCCAACAACCTGATAAAAAGAAGTTGTTTTTCCTGCACCATTTGGCCCAAGCAAACCAACAATTTCTCCTTGTTTTACATTAAAAGAAACATCATTAACAACAGTACGACTACCGTATCTTTTTACCAGATTTTTTGTTTGAATTACAATGCTCATAGTATAGTAAAGGTAAGTTAGAAAGCATTAAATTTAAGGACCGTGGTTTTTTCGCAATAATAAATTTGTGCTAAAATATCAATTTCATATCATTACTTCCAATGTGAGAACTGTACCTTTTTGAGGTTGTGACTGTATATTTAGATGACCTCCAATTTCAGTAATGCGCTGTTGCATATTTCTCAATCCATTACCGAAATTACTTTTTTTAGGCTCAGAAAAACCATTGCCATCATCCCTTATTATACAGAAAAATTTATTAGCACCAATGCTGATATTGATACTTACACAGGTTGCTTTTGCGTGTTTTACAATATTATGAAGCACTTCTTTTATGATCATAAAAATATGTGTACGTATTTCATGAGCAAGAAGAGTATTTTCAAAATTTATAGGGAATAAAAAAGAACTTTTAATAGAATGCATTTCAAGATAGTCGTAAGCATATTCACGCAGATACGCAAGTAGATTTTCTATATTATTGTTTATTGGATTAAGTGCCCATATAATGTTTCCAATGTTATTAACGATAGCTTCTGTAGATGTCTTTATCGTTTCTAATTCTTTGATCAGCATTTCATCTCTTCCAAATTCTTTTTTTAAAGCTCCGCATGTCACAGAAATTTTAGAGAGTTCAGCCCCAATATCATCGTGCATATCTCTTGCAATTCTGTTTCTTTCTTTTTCCATTATCTCTCGCTGTTCCAGTTGCAGTGTCATTGCAGAAATAATGCCTGCCAGCGATTCAAACATATCAATATTTGATTCAGAAAAAGAAAGATAAGAAAGGGGCTTAAATTCAGTACGCATACCAACAAACAATGCACCCCAAACCTGTTGATTTTTTATAAGTGGTATTAAAATAAAATATTGGGTAAGTAATCTCTGTTGTAAAAGTCTTTCAAAGTCAGTTGTATTTATTTTACTGCTTACAAGTAAAGACTTTTTTAGTTGCAAAAAATCTTCAGTAATATTTATTTGTACTTCATCTATTTTAGCTTTTTCTTCCTCATTAAAGCCTCTGCTGGAGATGGGTTTCATTGTTTTTTTTCCTACAACCGTTTCCAGCAGAACGACTCTGTCTAAAAACATTTGAGAAAAAATACCTTCCATAAATTCTTCATATAAAATTTCTCTTTGGGTATAAAAATTAAAGTGGCGTTGAAGATCAGCCATTATCTTAAAACCACTGATATATTTTTTAGAAATATTGCTTAACTGTGCAAATGCATATTGGTTGCTAATAGCATTACCAGACAACCTGTCGAGCTGCTTCTTATAATAAGCTATTTCTTTTTGTAAAGATTCTATAGTATTCTCTTTCTTCTCCATACTAACTTTCAGTTAAGAGGCAAAGCACGCCCGTCCAATCCAACGCCTGTAAATGATTGCCGAGTTTTGCAACTTCTACGCCTGAGTAGAATCCCATAAATGGGGTTTCAGTACCTATAATTTTTTGAACCTCTGTTACATCTTCCAGTTCGCCACCGGCAAATGGTTTTGCCCTTCCACCACAGTTTATATAAAAATAAAGCAGTGATTTTTTTCCTGCTGCTTTTTGTTTTAAAGCTGTGATGCCAGTATGTAAATAATCTAAATTTATACTTCTGTGCATAAGTTGCACTTCGTCTCCTGCTTTCAAATCAGGCTCAAACATTATTATTGCTTTTTTTTCTGGATTAATGGCCAGGCACACCCTGTTGGCATAATCCTCTTCCCTAAATTCTCCATATTTATCGCCCTTGTTAAGACCCAATGTAACAAACAGCGGAAAGTCATTCCATGAAACTTTATTTTCGGCACCAAACAAATCGTCAATCACATCTATTGCAGGGCGACCATCTATTTCATATATAACGGGACCCTCTGCACGGGTAATTGTTTTATAACTGCTTGCAGGCATACAACCGTGCATTATATTATTGTACATCGTACACTCACCACTAATGAGCAACCCTAAAACATGCTGGTGTAAAACTTTATCGTCCAAAAACTGAAAACAGGATGTTAGCTGTAAGTCACCCATTAAACCTGCACCGGCACAACATATTTCAGCACTTATTTTTTCTTCTATAGCGGCAAACAATGGTGTTGCAAAATTAAGCATGGGTGGATTTGTAGACTTAGCTGTATCATAGAAAACCAGTAATCCTTTTGCGTTATTAGTTGCTGTGGCATTTATTTTATTTGCCAGTGCAATACCTGCAGCATATTCATCTTTATTTAAACCAGGCTGCGAAAATGTTTGAAATTTAATTGTATTAGATGATAAAATGGTAGCAGTTGCTTCATAAGCCTCATAACTTAATTCAGTGTTAGTAAATACACCGAATGCAGCACCCCCAATAACCGGCGCATTGCCTGTGTTAGATCTTACACCTGCTAAAAATAATTTAGGGTTATATTTTCCACTACAAAAAATTATAACAATACTTATGGGTGAATCACCCATCTGTGCGATAGCTTTTGCAGAACATTCTTTACCCGCTGCATATGGATCTGTTTTAATGCTGTAGCCAATTCCGGTTTTTGTTTGCATAAATAATATTAGCAGAAGTTATAAGTAATGGCAGTGTTGAAAGTATAAATTTATACTTAATATAAGTGCATTAAAATTAATTCTAAATACATTTTGGTAATTAAGTCATTTACTACTTTTTTACTATTGAAAATTCCCGCATCTTATCGGATATTTGAAGTATGCAATTAACATCTGTAGCCATCATAGAAGACAATGATAATATAAGGGAACACTTATGGAAACTCGTTAGTACTGCTTTCCCCGAAACCGATGTGATGGGTTATGCAAATGCGGAAGAAGCGTTGGAGGTTTTAAAAAATGAGCCGGTAGATATGGTTTTGTTTGATATTGAATTACCCGGTATGAGTGGAATTGAATGCATGTACAAATTAAAATCTGTGCACCTGCAAATGCAGTGTATGATGCTTACAGTATTTGATGATGCAGAAAATATTTATAAGGCAATAAAAGCGGGTGCTACAGGATATATTCTTAAAAACACGAGCCCTGAAAAAATAATAGAAGCTATCAATGATTTGTATAATGGAGGCTCACCTATGAGCAGCCAAATTGCCCGTAAAGTAATAGAGGCTTTTCAGCAGACGGATAACAGTAAAAATGAAGCTTACCATTCTCTCAGCCGAAGAGAGCAGGAAATAATACAGGTGTTGGCAAAGGGTTTTAGGTATAAAGAAATTGCCGATCAATTATTTTTATCGCAGGAAACCATTAGAACACATATCAGAAATATTTACGAAAAACTTCACGTAAACTCCCGGTCCGAAGCGTTACGGAAAACGGGGATTATTTAGTATTTGTTATATGCTGGCAATTTGGCCCCGCTATTTTATAAATCAATATTCTCTTTCTCTTAAACCATCTACAGTCAATCTTTTGAGCCCTTCATATTATACGGTATACTTTATTAATTTCTAATAAAAATAAAAAGAATACTACTTTTTTCACCCTCCAGCGCTTTGTTTAACACTGTTACTTTGTTGAAACAAACAATCATTATCAACTTAAAACATTTGCCATGAAAAAAATTATTTTACTCTTGTTATTGATCAGCTCATTTGTGTT
>JAYVVD010000423.1:0-2250 GCA_043787295.1 Ferruginibacter sp.
AACCATTTTGGTTAAGATAGTTGGCAAATTTGCATAAGGGTGTTTATACTCCGATTCATTTGCAATAATTTCAGTGCTTGGAAAAAACTTCAACCCATCTGTGTGGTCGGCATGTAAGTGGGTTAATATTATTTTCAAAACGTGTTCAGGTTTGATATTAATTTCTGCTAATTGATTATTCAATTCATCTTCTTTTGCTATTTTTCCTTTTAAGTCCATAGCCCATAAAAGAAATTTTGCCTCCATACTTTCATGTTTATGAAACTCTTTATGAGCAGCTTCTTCTATATCACCCGTATCAATTACAATAATGCCTTCGGGATGTTCAATGACCCAGACCCATATCGGCATAAACGGTGCATGTAGATTATCTAATAAAATATTGACCTTTGAAAAAATACCTTTTCCTTTTCTTGCTAAAAAATTACTTTTTACAGAAATTAAGCCAGTTGTAATAGCATGAATCTTTTCGTCCTTTCCTTTTAATCGGTAGGTTGATGTAATAAGGTTTGCTTGTGCTAATGTCATTTATATATTCTATTTGTGAAATGAGTAAAGAATTAATGCAATAAACCAGGGAAAAGTAAAAGATAATAAGACCCATTTAAAATCCGACTGAAGCATAAAATTTATAATGGTCATAGAACCAATTGAGGTGATTACTGCAATTAATACTATAATAAATGCTCCTTGTGTTCTTATGCGAAAAGATGTTTGTGCAACATACATGGTAAGCAGCCCTGCGGTAAAAACATAGCAACCCATTACCCAAAATACTTTTTGAAGCCATACCGATAAACCAGGTATATTATTTTGCATAGTCGATAAGGATAAGCCAATGTATTTTAAATCTTCGGGTAATAAAGGTGGACGCAAAAAAACAAAATAGATTCCTATACCTGCAAGAAGAAATCCTCCAAGTGTGAGAAATGATGCAGAGTATGGCTTTAATTTTATCATTTGATTCTTTGATTTACTTCAAGTATTTTCTTACTATCATTAAGCATGTTATTCAAACACCGGTTTGCATAAACTGGTGCTAAAAAGAATGCAATGAATTTGAAAAATATATTCTTTGGTTTTGTATATGTAATATTCAATTCTACTTCTGTGTTTGGGCCACCGGGAGATAATAATATAGTAAGATGCATTCGATACCATCCAAGAATTATCATTTTCGCTTGCCCAATTGTTTCCCAAACTTTTTCTTTGTCTTTTATCCATTTAGTTACTACTACTGTAAAGTCTATTGTAAAGCCCAACATCTTTCCATACCAACAGAATTTTGAATTAGGGCCGGTTGCGTTTTCAGAAAGTTGTTTTGATTCCAATTTACTTCCCATCATTGGCTTTGAACTTTTGGTCATGTGCATCCCGGTATTATTAATGTTATCCATATATGCAAATACTTTTTCCGGTAACGCCTGTATGATAATTCCTTTTTGAAGATTTTTCAATTTTCTATGTTTTTCAAATGAAGAATTTTTAGTCTAAATTTAGGAACTGCTATACAAGCTGTGAGTAATAACAGGATTGAAATAATAAAATAAGGAAGATGAACAAACCTTATCATCATTACTGAACCAATTACTACACCCAAAACGTGTCCCAAACTATTTACAGAGCTAAAAATACCTAAGGCAGTTCCGTAATCTTTACCGGCTTCTTTTGTAATCAAGGAAGCAAGACAGGGAGTAAGAATAGCCATACCAACAGAAACAATGGAAACGAAGAGCAAAATAAATTCCATTTTATTTGACAGCATAAGCAATGACATGCCAATACTTAAAATGACAAGCCCATAAGGCAGCAGCGCATTTTCTCCTGTCTTTTTAATTAACCATGTTACCGGCCCTAATTGCAATAAGCCCATCACTGAGCCGCATACAATAAACACAATACTCATTTGTTTAGGGCCAAATGAAAATAAGCGTTGTGAGTGTAATGCAAAAGTGCCTTCGAACATAGCCAGGGAAAGCTGGCTGATTAAAGAAAAAAAGAGGATAAACAGGAAAGATTTTTTGAGCGTTTTTAAATATACAAAGACAGATGCCTTTTCAGTTGGCTTGAGTACATTAATTTCAGACGCTTTACTTTTTTGTGATGCTGATAATGTAAAAAATAAAAAGCAAAAGACTAGCAAAACCAAAACGGAAGAAATAGTAAACGGCAAAGAAAACCTGTCTAATGCAAATATCCCAATGGTAAGAGTAACCTTAGAAAATAAATTTCCTACTAATGGCCCTGCCA
>JAYVVD010000424.1:0-2745 GCA_043787295.1 Ferruginibacter sp.
ACGTTAGATAAAATATCCTGCATGTTTCCCCCAGCTTTTTCCTTAAAAAATTGTGTGTCCAATTCGTAATTAAACTCATGAACGCCGGGTTTTAATCCTACAAAAGCAATCTCAAACATACGCTTACTACCCATTGCATTCTTTTTAAAGGAGTGCAAATGTACACTTTTTATTTAAAATATATCCCTTATATTGATATCTCATTGCTAAAATAGCCTGTTTTCTACCTTAAATGGTTTAATAAAAGATGAAATTTCAAAAAAAACTAATTGTTATAGTATTCCTGTTGGTTGTTTGCCTGTTTATACATTTTTTCAGCACCAGTGCAGAAAGAGTTGAAAATAATTATTCCTTAACTATTTACCCATTTATAGCTACAAAATTCAGGATTATCCTTGGATGGATTCCCTTTAGTATTGGAGATATTTTGTGGTTGGTTTTGATCATTTTCCTAATAAAACAATTCTTTTATCTGTTGCGTTTTGTATTGATTAAAAAACAAAGAGTATTAACCAAAGAAAAAGCTTTGCAATTCGTTTATTCATTCTTAATTCTTACTACCATATTTTATATTTTTTTTAATATTTTTTGGGGAATTAATTATAACAGACAAGGAATTGCTAAGCAACTTAAACTTCCATTAAAAGAATATTCCGTTGCTGAATTAAAGACCATAAATGGATTGCTGGTACAAAAAATTAATGAATCAAAGCAAAGTCTTGTAAGAAATAAAACTGCATATCCAAATACACATGAACTTTTTGTGATGACGAAAAATGCTTACAAAAATGTTGCAAAAAAACTACCTTTTCTTGAATATCGTTCACCTTCTATTAAAACATCTATGTGGGGCTGGGTAGGAAATTATACCGGTTTTTTAGGGTATTATAACCCTGCAACAGGGGAGGCACAGGTAAATACCACAGTGCCTAAATTTACTCAGCCTTTTACAGCTTGTCATGAGGTTGCACACCAGCTTGGTTATGCAAAAGAAATGGAAGCGAATTTTGTCGGTTATCTGGCGGCTGCATCATCAACAGATACTATTTTTCAATATGCTGTTTATACAGATTTGTTTACGTATGCAAATAAAACGCTTTATTTTGCCGATAGTTCTTCGGCATTTTATTACCGAAGGCTTTTGTTGTCTTCCGTATTGGATGACTATAAAGAACGAAGAAAATTTAACCTAGCGCACACAAGTTTTATTGAACCTATCTTTAGATCTGCTTACGGCTTTTTTTTAATAAGCAACCAGCAACCCAATGGAATATTTAGTTATGATGAAGTAACCGGTTTTATTATTGCTTACTATAAAAAATTTGGCATCATTTAGAAGTTAAGAACAATTCTTTCCTAAAAATTAAAATACCAATTATGAAATCTATTTACAAATTAATAATTTCAATTTTTATACCCTTAGTCATAGGAGCTGTCTCGGGATATTTTACATCATCTTCGGTAAACGACTGGTTTAAAATATTAAACAAACCGTCTTTCAATCCGCCAAGTTGGGTATTTGCACCGGTTTGGACGGTACTTTATTTACTCATGGGCATATCATTTTACATTATTTGGAATAGTCATGCAAAGCTGGAGAAAAGATATACTGGATATACTTATTATTGGTTACAACTTGCGCTAAATTTTTTCTGGTCATTCCTTTTCTTTTTTTATAAAAGACCTGATCTTGCTTTGATAGATATCATCATACTTTTCATAATGATCGCCAGCACGATCATTTCTTTTAGAAAAGTTTCAAAAACTGCCGCATGGTTGCTCGCACCTTATTTATGTTGGGTTGCATTTGCTACAGCACTCAATTTTGCGATTTGGAAGCTGAATTAATTCTGTTGAGATGAATGCTCGTTTAACAATTCACTTACTTTTTTTCGGAAGTTACTGTTGGATAAAATACCGAGTTCAAAACTATTCATCCAGCCCTGCAACATTTGGTTTTCTTTAAATGAAAGATTATTAAAAAAAACCATTTCTATTCTGTTATTTTTTAGTGGTTGCATACACTGCTTTGGTAAGTACCCCAGTGGTACTTCCGCCTTTTGTTCCGGCGTGTAAAAGCCATAGCCTGTTATCCGGGTTTTCCATTAAATTTTTTCCCAAACTTTTGCGAACAGAATAAGTTGCAGAATCAAAATTTTTTCTTTATTTAATGTTCTGCATAAACACACCTAATCTTTTGTTGTAGATGCCGGAAGCCGCTTACTGCATACTTTTTGCATTTTTATTGATCCTGTTCCCTGAATATTGATTTTAAAATCGTATCATATTTTAATGCTTTGTTCATATCATAAGCATAGCGACAATCTTATTCTTAAGGTAATGTACTAATGCCTTTCAATATATATTCTTTTTTTTCTTTTAAGGATTTTGGTACATAAAAAGAGAAGCAACTATAGGATAAACTCTTGTATGGTTTTTAATACCCAGTAATTCATTGTTGTTTGTAATATTATCTAGTCCTAATAAATCCATCAAAAATTCTGTGTTGGTATTGCTGCTAAACAAAGTCATACCTCTTGCGATGTTAATGAGTGATACACTGTTATTTTTTATATGCCCAAGTTTATTTTCGTAAGCAATTCAGTATGGGTGAGACCCGCCATCCGTATTTGGTAAATATTTATGAAGATCTTTTAATGGAATCATTTCAATCTGGTCAAAAACATTTTTGCCGTTTGTTTAGCAAATTTAACAGCAACTAAATTTTTACATTACTCGCAAGCG
>JAYVVD010000425.1:0-2124 GCA_043787295.1 Ferruginibacter sp.
GCTTCATCAAAATATTTATTAAGGTTTCCTGTATTCTTTAAAATATCTGATGCTTTAATATCTCCTACTTTTCTTGTCCGGGATACTGTGCCTGCTAAATCTGTTTTTAAAGTAAAGTCATCAAACTTAAATTTATTTGAAACTATATAATCTATGCCTTTAGATTCTGTATTAATTGCATTCGTAAAAAAGGTAGCAGAAGTGGCACCTGCCTGGTCAAAAGCTTGCTGAAGTGTAAGTTGATCTCCGGTTGGCGTACCTGATGGTCGTGCAAATTGTCCTGTTAAAATAATACGATCTTTAATTTTAATAAAGTATCCATCTACAGTTAAGGTTAATGTTGAATTTGGCACTTTGTAAGTCACACCAGCACTGTAACTGTTAGAGGTTTCCTGTTTTAAATTTGGAATACCTAATAATTTTGCAGCCTTAGATTCATTTGTAAACGTACCAACTTCAAAAGGTACCCCTCCTAAAAATTGAGTGGCTGTAGAATTAAAGTATTTTTGTTGTAAAGAAGGTGCTCTAAAACCCGTTGCTATTGCACCTCTTAAATTTAAACCTTTACCTGCTTTAATTCTTGTTGCAAATTTATAACTGAAAGTACTTCCAAAATCGGAGTAATTTTCATATCGCACAGCTCCGTTTAATAACCACGCTTTTGTTGCATTTAATTCAACATCTGCATATCCTGCCTGGCTGTTTCTGTTTTTGCTCAAAGCATTTTCAGGTCTAAAGCCCGGAAAAACCTGTGCCCCACCAGGTCTGCCACTTCCAAAAAAATCCGTTGGTAATTGAGTTGCAGGCGTAGTAGGTGTTGCAGGCACGCCATTAATATCATACCGCTCGTAAGAATTTTGATCTCCTGCTTTTATTTTATAATTTTCTAATCTTAGCTCGCCTCCAATAGCTAAATTTAAACCTTTACCGGCTTTTATTCTTGTAGCAAATTTATAACTGAAAGTACTTCCAAAATCGGAATAATTTTCATATCGCACAGCTCCGTTTAATAACCAGGCTTTTGTTGCATTTAATTCAACATCTACATATCCTGCCTGGCTGTTTCTGTTTTTGCTCAAAGCATTTTCAGGCCTAAAGCCAGGAAAAACCTGTGCCCCACCAGGTCTGCCACTTCCAAAAAAATCCGTTGGTAATTGAGTTGCAGGCGTAGTAGGTGTTGCAGGTACGCCATTAATATCATACCGCTCGTAAGAATTTTGATCTCCTGCTTTTATTTTATAATTTTCTAATCTCAACTCTCCTCCAATAGCTAAATTTAAACCTGCAAGTACATCGTACTCATGCGAAAAATCGAGGTTAGAAGTATTTTGCGAAAAACCTAATTTACCTGATTCAAACTCCTTCGGAGATTTTAAACCAAGCGTAGCATTTGAAGTGTTTTTTATGGTGTACTTAAATTGGTTTTGACCGTAAGTATTACTGATGTCATAATTCCATGTTCCTAATTTTCCTTTTACACCAACTGCTATGGAAGCGTCAGTAATGTACGATCCTATCTCGGGCAAAAAACCATTTGGGTAAAGTTCAGTAAGCGTTCTGTTTTGAACAGGTCTTCTGTAAAAACCTGCACTGTTACCATCTCTGATGCCATATCCCCCAAATGTGTAAAAAGTATGGTTTGCATTAATAGGAATGGTTGAATTCATAAATAGTTGACCCCCCGAAATTTTAGACTGACCAATGCGCATATTAAAATTCCGTCTTTCCAACCCCCGAAATGCAAGTTCATTATTTGTTACATTAGTATTTGCATCTGTTATAGCTGAAAGTGCACTTTGCAAACCTGCAATGGTAGTAGCATTTTGTATATTAGATTGCTGCGCTGCAGAAAAATAAGATACCTGAGGAGCATACGTTTTTATGGTACTTATAATCTGTGCAGTATTGGGAGTGTTATTTATATTGCTGAATAGAGAAGATAAATTAACTCCACCCGCTGCTGCTCTATTTTCAATTGCATTGTAGGCATTAAAAATTTGACCGTTATAATCTGTGGCTCGTCTGGTATCCTCTCTGGTTACAAAACTTCCTGTAAAGTTTACAACACCCCCTTTTTTACCAAGCCCAACACCATAGTTAAGATCAAGCTGTACTTGTTTACCA
>JAYVVD010000426.1:0-2350 GCA_043787295.1 Ferruginibacter sp.
GGAAAATTTGATTCTTCCGTTGCAGTATTTAATAAATACACCACAAAATACCCAGACGACATATTTGGTTATTATATGATAGCAAAGTCAAATGGTGGCATAGATACTACTCTTGCTACAGGATTGGCTGCAAATTCTTATCTTAAAGCGATTGAAATTGGAGAAAAAGCTTCGGATAAATCTAAAATTAAAGACCAGTTAATAGGTGCATATACTTTTATGATGCAATATTCATATAATATTAAAAGAGATCAAGCCACTGCAATTGCTTATGCTGATAAAGCTTTGGCTTTGGATCCTACAGATGCACAATCAATAAAGAATAAAGATTTTGTTTCTAAAAATGATCCAAATGCAAAAGTCACTGCAACACCCAAACCTGCACCAACAACAAAGCCTAAAACAACTCCAAAAAAAAAGTAGTTTCTAAGAAAAAGCAATAATGTAAAAGTTCCGGAAATAGTTTCGGAACTTTTCTCATTTATATAATTTTATAATGGGTATGGTATATTGCTCTGTCTAACTTAATTTTGCATTACTAATAACCGAAAATACCATGCATTTTTTTTTCTTAAAAATAATCGAAAACAGCACCATAAATTATCTTCCAATTGTGTTGCAGATTATTTTTGCAGTAGGTTTTGTGGCAACAATGATTATTGCTTCGGCAAAATTTGGCCCTAAAAGAAAAACGTCAGATAAGCTTGTAAATTTTGAGGCCGGTATAGAAATAAAAGGAAATGCTCGTCAGCCAATGGCCATTAAGTATTTTTTAATTGCCATATTATTTGTGTTGTTTGATGTGGAAGTTATTTTCTTTTATCCTTATGCAGTAAATTTTAGAGATTTTGCAAAAGATTCGGCAATGGGTTGGCACACTTTTCTTGCTGTAATTATGTTTGTAGGTTCATTTCTTGCAGGCTTTATTTATATTTTTAAGAAGGGTGCGCTTAAGTGGGAGGATTAGTTAATACTTTAATGTGAAAATGCTCAATGTCAAAATGATTGTAACAAAACGATTTTATGAAATTATAAATGGTTGGCCAAAGAAGTTATCCATTTTCAAATTTTCAAATTTTTAATTTTAAAATTGGTATGCGTCCCGTACAATATAACAACACCGTAAAATTTGCCGGAATACCGGAAGGATACATGGGTGATGGATTTATGGCAACAAACTTTGAAAAAGTGGTGAGCCTTGCCCGCAAAAATTCTATATGGCCATTACCATTTGCCACCAGTTGCTGTGGTATTGAATTTATGGCAACTGCTGCAAGCCATTATGATATTGCCCGTTTTGGTAGCGAGCGAATGAGTTTTTCGCCACGCCAGTGTGATTTGCTGATGGTGATGGGCACCATTTCTAAAAAAATGGGTCCTATTTTAAAACAAGTTTATTTGCAAATGGCCGAGCCACGCTGGGTTATAGCTGTAGGCGCATGCGCAAGTAGTGGTGGTATTTTTGATACTTATTCTGTAATGCAAGGGATAGATCAGGTAATACCGGTAGATGTATATGTGCCTGGCTGTCCACCACGCCCCGAAGCTATTTTAGATGGCTTTATGAAAGTACAGGAGCTAGTGCATGCTGAAGGATTAAGAAGAAGAGAAAGCGACCAATACAAAGATTTGATGAACAGTTATGGGATACAATAAAATTATCGAGCTTATAATTTCTATATAATAAGATGGCATTAACCAACGAAATAGTTCAACAAAAACTTACTGATAAATTCGGAGAACAACTTACTTATTGGGAGCAACCATATGGGATGCTCACTTTTGTTGCTGACAAAAATATTAATATTAAAGTACTGCAGTTTTTGTTTGATGATGGGGAGTTGCAGTTTCGTTTTTTAACGGATTTACAGGCAGTTCATTATCCTGATAATAAAGGGGCAGAACTTGCAGTAGTTTATCATTTACACAATTTGGTAGACAATGTCCGTATTCGTTTTAAAGTGTTTACCGATATTGCAAAACCTGACGTATTTACTGCAACAGGAGTTTATCAAGCAGCCAATTTTATGGAAAGAGAAACCTACGATTTCTACGGAGTAAATTTTGTGGGTCATCCAAATTTAATTCGCATTTTAAATGTAGATGAGATGGATTATTTTCCGATGAGAAAAGAATTTCCTTTGGAAGACCAGACAAGAATTGATAAAGATGATGAGATGTTTGGAAGATAAAAAATAGATAAATTAGTTATGAGCGAACACATACTTTTACCGGAGGGAAGTTTAGAAAAGCAAACCACAACGCTTAATCTGGGTCCTACGCATCCCGCTACCCACGGGGTTTTTCAGAATATTTTAGAAATGGATGGCGAAAGAATTTTGAAAGCTAC
>JAYVVD010000427.1:0-4145 GCA_043787295.1 Ferruginibacter sp.
ATTGGATGGATTTAAAGCTAAGAAAACAAATAAGTAAAATAAATTAAGTTGTATAATAATTAAGAAGCAGTTTAAAAAGCTCTTTCTAAAAACTAAAAATGTTTTGGGTCTAATGGTTTAGCCGCAGATTCGCAGATTAATCTGTGAATCTGCGGCTAATAATTTTATGTATGACGCCATTACATATTTTCATCTGCAGTATTCTCCACATCGTGCAACTCAATTGCCAGCTCGTTATTTTTTACAAAGTTGCACCAATGGCAATCTTCTTTGCCGCAGCCGGTGTAAAAATCTTTGGCCTGAATTTTATCCCAGGTGTCAACAATTTGTTCTCTTACCAAATTGCAATCATCCGGCGTAATTACAATTTTTTCCTTCCGGTATTCTTTCTTTTTATCCGGCTCTACAAAATCAAACTCGGTACTAATAACTTTCCAATCTTTTAAATGATAATTATCAATTAATATTTTATAAAAAACTGCCTGCCGCCAATAATTTCCACCTTCTGGTTTTTTTTCGTTTGGTCCTTTCAAAGATGGTAATGCTTTGTCAATATCGCCCGTTTTATAATCTACCACATTTATATTTTTACCATCAAATTCCAGCTTATCCATTTTACCTTTTAGCGGCACACCATCTACTACCACGCCTTTTATATTTCTTTCTATGGCCACAACTTTTGTCCAGGTATTAATGTATTTGCTGTAATAATTGGAAAGTACATCGTCACCATATTCCATGCGCCTTGCAAAAGATTCTTTGGTAAAATTTTCTCTGTGCCTGCGCATATACCATTCAAAATCTGCCAGCATATCATCTTTGCTTCCAAATTTTTCCTGCCCGCCATCCTGCATTTTCTTAAAGATTTTTTCAATAGCATAATGTACTGCACTACCAAACTCAGTTGCTTCATTTTTACCGGAAGGGATGCGAATTAGGTTGTTGTAATAAAATTGTAATGGGCATTTTAAATAATTGTTTAGTGCTGTCACATTCATAGAAAATTTACTCAATAGTCCATCAATAAAATCATCTTCATCATGGGCAATTTCAGGCGCCTGTGCTGTAAACTGCAGTAGGTTAAATTCCGCCATTTCTTCAGCAGATATGTTTACTTGTTCTACAGGCAGTTGATGAGTCTCCTGAATTTCTGCAATAAAAACAGAAGGCTCTAAACCTTTTGCATCGTTGCTAAATTTAGCGTAAGAAATGTACAAATGTTTTTCAGCTCTTGTGAGTGCTACATAAAATAATCGGCGCAATTCTTCTCCCTCAGCCGCCGCAGTTGGGGCGGAACTAAACATGGTATCAGGAAACTTATACCCACCTCCTGGCTTTCTTTTTTTCTCCCATGAAGAAGAATTAACACCGGCAAAAAATACATATTGAAACTCTAAACCTTTAGAACCATGTGCGGTTAATAAATTCACTGCTTTTTCATTACCCGAAACTTCAATTAAGGGCAGTGGAAGTGCTTCTTTCTCCATTAAATCTATAATAGCAATAAACCCCTTTAAATTTAAATAAGGGTTGCGGCTCGTTTCTTCTTTTACAAAATCAAACAGTGCTGTAAGCAGTTGCAGCAGTTTTAATTTTTGTGGATGTTGCATAATATAAGGCAAAACACCGGCGTTGCGAATAATATTATCCAGCAACTGTTGCAAAGAAACATTTGCTACATCGCTAATTAAGGTTTCAATAATGGCACTTACTTTTTTTAATTTTGAATGGAGGCCGGTATCAAAAAGATCACGTGCCGGCTGGTTGGCTTTGTCGTACAATAATCTTCTGATGGAAACCGCATTGTCACCATATTTTTTGCCACTTACTTCCACTGCAAGTTTTGCAGTTTCAATTGGTGGAATTTTATAGAAATCATAATGCAATATTTCAAACAGCAATTCATCGCCACCATACGAAGTATCATGCTCCGCATTTAAATAACGCATAATAGTGAGTACTTTATTTATAAAAGCATCCTGCAAAATATTCACGCTTCTTTTGCTGTAAATAGGAATTTGCTTTAGCCTACAATATTGTGCAAGTGCTTCGCCATATTTATTTTCTTTGTAAATAACTGCAATTTCTCCTGCGGGTATTCCGTTTTTTAAAAGCTGATGAATAGCGGCTGTAATGCCCGCCATCTCTTCTTTTACGGAGTTGTATTCTTTAATTTTAGGATGGTTTGTAAGCAGTTTTTTTTCTGCATGTGCCGCAATTAATTCTTTGCTCAACCCTGGTATTTGCGTAACAAGCCGCTCTGTATTTTTACCAATGAGTGTTTTAGAAATATCTAAAATGGGTTGCGTACTTCTATAATTATTTGTGAGGACAACTGTTATTAGATCTGCCGTATAATTGTTTGCAAAACCAAGCATGTTCTCCACATTTGCTCCCTGAAAACGGTAAATACTTTGGTCATCATCTCCCACCACAAAAATATTTGGCACATCCCAATAACCAATGAGTTGCTGTACAAGTTTGTTTTGTGTGCCACTTGTATCCTGGTATTCATCTACCAATACATATTGAAAACGCTCTTGATAATTTGCGAGGATATCCGGGTTTTCTTCAAAGGCTTTTATAACCCAGTTGATCATATCATCAAAATCGTAGCGGTTGCGTTCCCGCATTAATTGCTGGTAATTTTCAAATTCATTTACTGCTGCTCTAAGCTTTTCTTTTTTCTCTATTTCCTCGTCAATTTTATCTTGCCTAATATCGCCTTTTTTAAATTCTTTGGTGGCACGCTTGGCAATGTATTCATCTCGCAGCGGCAGGTCTGCAATGTATTCTTCTATCTTTTGATTTATAAAAGTGGCGGTCCAGCCTTCCCGTTTCATGGTAGAGAATAAATTGCGCAGGTTATTTATTTCAAAATATACATCACCCCTATATCGTTTTAGCGGATGGTTTTTAAGGAAGTTATCTATAAGGGTTTTAAAGAGCTGTATGTTCTCCAGTTCAGAAATTGCATCCAGCGAATTTTTTTCGAAAAGCGATAAATTATCCTGTATAACATCGTTGCAAAAAGCATGAAAAGTATAGATGTTTACTTTGTATGCATCAGCACCAATAAACTGTTGCAATCTTCTGCGCATAGCAATGGCTCCTGCATCTGTATAAGTAAGGCAGAGTATGTTTTCGGGCGCATTGTCAGGCTCTAAAAGTATCTTGCCAATGCGTGCAGCAAGTATTTGTGTTTTGCCTGTGCCAGGACCCGCAATTACCATTACCGGACCTTGCGTAGTATCTACTGCAAGCTGTTGTTCTTTGTTTAATTTGCTGTACTCTTCATTAAATTTGTGCTGAAGCTGTTGACGGTATGCCTGCATGTAATGTGTTTTATAAGTATTAGTTCTGCTGCTGAAAAGTAATTAAAAAGAAAGTATTAAAAATTAGTTTTTACACAAACAGTAAATAAAAAAATGAGTAAAGTTTATAACCTTAACACTGTTCAATTTATACCATGTACTTTAGAAAAAGCCTGGGAGTTTTTTAGCAATCCGGCCAACCTTGCAGAAATAACGCCTGATAATTTAAATTTTAAAATACTCTCTAAAAACCTTGGTGCAATGTACCCGGGACAGGTAATTGAATACAAAGTGCATCCTGTTTTAGGTATTCCATTGTATTGGATGACGGAGATTACGCATGTAGAAAAGCACAAATATTTTGTAGATGAGCAACGCTTTGGGCCTTACGAATTGTGGCACCACCAGCATCATTTTAAAGAAGTGCCGGGCGGTGTTGAAATGACAGATTATGTACACTACAAATTACCTTTTTGGTTTTTGGGAGATATTGCCAATACGCTGTTTGTAAAACAACAATTAAAAGGAATTTTCGATTACAGGTTTAAAAAAGTGGTGGAAATGTTTGGAGAGAAATAATTCAATTTTTATCTTATCAATAAAAACGATCCTTTCTTATTTAAATATTCTCCCATTTCGCAGGTGGCATCTAACATATACACATAACCGCCAGATATTTGATCGATCCCTTTGTATTTACCATCCCATCCGTTATAGCGTATGTTGGGTAATGCATTTTTTATTTCATAAATAACTTCTCCATACCGGTTAAAAACCGCAAACCTGTTTATCATTTTTATCCCACGGGTCTGTGGATAATAATATTTTTTT
>JAYVVD010000428.1:0-3301 GCA_043787295.1 Ferruginibacter sp.
TCAACCCCGCAGCAAAGTTTAGATCTCATAAATGAGATGATAAGCAAAGCAAAAAAAAGTTATACAACCAAGGGAATTGCATCTATGGTTTGGGGATCACTAATAACTTTTTGTGGCCTAGTAAATTGGGTAGAAATCCATTTCAAAAAAGACTTTGGAGATGTTTGGTTGTTAACTTTAATAGCATTGGTACCACAAATTTATTTTTCTATCAAAGAAAAAAGATCCAGAAGTTTTATTGCTCACAATGAAATTACTACAAACTATATCTGGATTGCCTTTACTCTTTGCATGTTCATTACATCTTTTTACTTCTCTCATTTTAGTTTGGGAAATGTATCGTCGTTAATAATGATGCTTTTTGGTATTCCGACTTTTATAATCGGAGGGATGAATAAATTTATCCCGATGATAGTTGGTGGTATTTTCTGCTGGGTAGTTAGTATTGTTTCTATTTTTACAGCTTTAGAGATTGACCTTTTACTGATGGCAGCCTGCGGGTTATTTGCTTGGCTTATTCCGGGTATTATTTTATGGAGGCGTTATCAAAAATCAGTGGTTGCGCATGTTTAAAGATCTTGATCCTATACTACATTCTCAGTTAAGGCTTGCTGCTATTAGCATTCTTATATCCGTAAAAGAAGCCGAGTTTACATTTATTAAAGAGCAAACAAATGCCACTGCAGGCAACCTCAGTGTGCAACTAAACAAATTAAAAGAAGCCGGGTACATCGAAATAACCAAACAGTTTAAAAACAATTATCCGCTTACCGTTTGTAAAATATCACCAAAGGGAGTTTTAGCTTTTGAAGAGTATGTAAAAGCCTTGCGAAGCTATATGCCGGATACTAATAAATAAAAAGATGCCGCTGTTAGGGAAGCGGCACCGAGGGGTAAATTCATAGAAAAAACTGATACTATGAATTTGTAAGGAAATACTATTTAAAGAGTACAAATTTTGTTGACGAAGTTTTATTTTTCACTGTAATATGAACAGTAAAAATACCTTCAGTTAAGTTCATTGCATTTTGCATACAAATGGTATTTAACCCATTTGTAATATCGCAATTAAAAGTTTCTACTGCAGAACCTGTGGCATTTAAAATAACAACTTTACCGGTTAATTTCTTTCTAAATTTAGATTGATATTTAATTTCAAGCTGCGATGTTTTCGAATTTGGGCTAATGGTAATTTTATCTTTGGCAATGCCGGCATTAGTTGAGGCAACAAAAATAGAAAATAAAAATATTGTTGAAAAAAACTTCATTGTGTGCTCATTAGAATTTGATGAGGCTTATCACAGAAAATTGGATTGAAGAGACGCAAATAAAATATTCTTTCTCTATTGTTATAAAATTAAGAATATTTCTTTTATCGACAGAATATTTACGTCATTATTTTTAAAACAATTGCTGTTTCTTTTTTTCTAGAGTAGTTTTACAGCATGAATGTTATGTTGCAGGTAAATGAATTGTCAAAAAACTTTAATGATCTTCAGGCTGTAAATAACCTCTCTTTTACAGTAAACCAAGGTGATGTGTATGGATTTTTGGGGCAAAATGGTGCAGGTAAATCAACCACTCTTCGCATGTTGCTCAAACTTATCAAACCTACCTCAGGCGAAATCATATTTTCCGGTAAAAATATTAAGGATGATGGTAATGAAATGCTTAAGCAAACAGGCGCTATCATTGAAAGACCGGATATGTATAAATATTTATCTGCTTACGATAACCTATACATTTTTGCAAAAATGAGTGGTTTAAAAGCTACCCGTAAATTACTGATGGACCAGCTTGAAATGGTCGGTCTTGCAGATAGAGCGCAAAGCAAAGCAAAGACCTATAGCCAGGGTATGAAACAGCGGCTAGGTATTGCCATTGCCCTTGTACATTCTCCCAAACTAATTATTTTAGACGAGCCTACAAATGGTTTAGACCCACAGGGTATTGCAGATATGCGTAATTTAATTTTAAGGCTAAGCAGGGAAATGGGTAAAACCGTTATCGTTTCCTCGCACCTTTTAAGTGAAATTGAATTAATAGCAAACAGAATGATTATCATACACAAAGGTGAAAAAGTTGTAGAAGGTGATGTAGCAACACTCTTAGACCCTGCCGATACGGTGGTTGAAATAAATACAACTGATAATGAAACAGCATTTTTACAACTTCAACAAACGCAATGGAAGGAGCGTACAACAAAAACTACCAAAAATATAAGGGTTCGCACAAACAAAAATGATGTGCCCCAAATCATAAACATGCTCTCAGGTGCAGGTATAAATTTGCTCGCTGTGCAACCCCGTCATTCCCTCGAAGATTATTTTTTATCACTCACAAACAACGATACACATGTGGAGCCTTTTACAAATTGAGTTATATAAAATATCTAAAAGGCCCAGAACGTACATCGCATTTATTGCCATTGCAGGTATCGTACTAATTATACAGGCCGCATTTAAAGCCGACCCCGGTTATCTTAATATTTTATTGCAAAATGTTGGTGATACTTTTGAAGTAGACAAAGGCAAAGTAATTAATGGGTACTTCATGTGCTACATGATACTAAATACGCTGTTGATACAAGTACCAATATTAGTAGCATTGGTTGCAGGAGATGCAATAAGCGGTGAAGCAAATATGGGAACCTTGCGTTTATTACTCACAAAACCGATTAGCAGAACAAAAATAATTGGCGTTAAATTTTTTGCATCTATAATCTATACAATCGGCTTATTGGTTTTTATGGCGCTGCTTGCGTTGTTTTTAAGCATGGCAATTTTTGGTACAAATGATTTGCTTGTTTTTAGAGCAAAAGATACAGAGTCACAAATTTTACAAATTATGCAGGACGATGTAATGTGGCGTTATCTCGCAGCTTTTGCTTATGCCGCCGTTGCACTAACAGTAATTGCCGCCCTGGCTTTATTCTTATCAGTATTTGCAGAAAATTCTATTGGACCTATTGTTGCAACCGTTTGCATCGTTATTGTTTGCACCATTATTTCCAATTTAAATATTCCAATAATTGATAAAAATGTAAGGCCATGGCTGTTTACATCATACCTGGTAGGGTGGAAAGGATTTTTTTACATAGCAATAAATGAAGATAATGTACCCATAAGAGGCAGTATGGAAAACTGGCCTGCCATTAGAAACAGCCTGTTAATTCTGTTGGCACATATTGGCGTTTTATTTGGAGCTGCAGTTTGGTTTTTTAAGCGAAAAGATATTCTTACATAATCATTGGCTAATAGTTTTTTGTAAAAAAAATTATTAGCCAAACAAAAACAGCAGC
>JAYVVD010000429.1:0-6838 GCA_043787295.1 Ferruginibacter sp.
GGAGCGCCAAAATTTAAGGCAATGGAATTAATAAATAGTTTTGAACGCAATGAACGAAGTTTTTACGGCGGCGCAATCGGTTATATTGGTTTTGATAAAAGCTGCAACCATGCAATTATGATTCGTACTTTTCTATGTAAAAACAATACACTCACTTACAGAGCAGGTGCAGGAGTGGTGGCAGCGAGTGTGCCGCAAAAAGAATTAGAAGAAGTTAATCACAAAATCGGGGCATTAAAAAAAGCGATTGAAATGGCTGTAACAGATTAGTATTTAGCAAGAAAAATGCCGTAATAAAATAGAATTTTTAGCAAAATATAGAAAATGAAAATATTAGTTTTTGATAATTATGATTCTTTTACTTATAATCTCGTTCATCTCGTAGAGAAAATTACAGATGAAAAGCCCGATGTATTTAGGAATGATAAAATTGCGCTGGAAGATGTTTCAAAATACGATAAAATAATTTTATCGCCGGGGCCGGGTATCCCTGAAGAAGCAGGTTTATTGCTGCCACTTATTAAAATGTATGCATCCAGCAAACCAATACTGGGCGTGTGTTTGGGGCACCAAGCTATAGGACAGGCTTTTGGAGCGGAGCTTATTAACCTTGACACTGTTTACCATGGAGTTGCTACGAAAATCATTCAAACAGAAAGCAAATCAACTTTATTTAAAGGTTTAGGAAATGAATTTGAAGCAGGTCGGTATCACAGTTGGATAATTGATGAAACCACACTTTCGAAAGAGTTTGAAGTAACAGCTTATGATGAAAATAATTATATCATGGCTATGCGGCATAAAAAATATGATTTGCAGTCTGTGCAGTTTCATCCTGAAAGTATTCTTACACCACAAGGTGAAACGATGATGAGGAACTGGTTAGAAGAACCGCAAAGCCGCAAAAGGTAATTAAAGTCTTTATAAAATAAAATATGCAAATGCGCCTTTGCGTCTTTGCGGTAGAACAAAATGAAAAAAATACTAAATAACCTTTTCGAGTATAAAAGTCTTACTGCAGCGCAAGCAAATGAAGTAATGACCAATATTGGAAAAGCAGTATACACAGATGCAGAGATAGCATCTTTTATAACAGTTTTTTTAATGCGAACCATTACAATTGCTGAACTACAGGGGTTTAGGGATGCATTAATGGATATGGCATTACCTGTAAAATTTGAGGATGATGTTATAGATATTGTTGGCACCGGGGGTGATGGAAAAAATACTTTTAATATATCAACCCTTGCGAGTTTTGTTGTTGCGGGTACAGGTAATAAAGTTGCAAAGCATGGCAATTATGCTTCAACTTCTGTAACGGGTTCATCAAATGTGATGGAGCAACTTGGGTATCGCTTTAAAAGTGAAAATGGTTTGTTGAGTAAAGAACTTGATGAAGCAAACATTACATTTTTACATGCACCGGTGTTCCATCCTGCATTAAAAGCGGTGAGCCATATTCGCAAACAAATGGGCGTGCGTACGTTGTTTAATATGATGGGTCCTTTGGTAAACCCTGCCAATCCTGCCTTTAGAGTGCTGGGTGTTTACAATGCAGAACTTGCTAGAATATACAATTATTTATTACAAGAAGATAATTCGAAGTTTTCAATTGTAAACAGTCTTGATGGATACGATGAAATTAGTTTAACAGCAGATACAAAAGTTATTGATGAGAAAGGAGAAAAAATTTACACTGCTTATGAACTTGGAAAGAGAATAGTTTCTCCACAGGATATTTCCGGCGGCAACTCTCCGGAAGATGCAGCTGAAATTTTTACCAGCATATTAAAGGGGAGAGGAACTTGGGCACAAAATGCAGTTGTGCTTGCCAACGCAGCAATAGCCCTGCATACAACCCAAAAATATGTAGATTATGAAACCTGCATGAACATGGCTGTTGAAAGTCTTGAAAGTGGAAAAGCCTATGCATCATTTAAAAAGATTATTGCTTAATATGAATATTTTAGAAAAAATAATTGAACAAAAAAAGATAGAAGTTGCTGAAAGAAAATTGCTGGCACCTGAGGCAGTTTTAAGAAGCAATAAAAATTTTAAACGAAACTGTTATTCTTTGATTGAAAAATTAAATAAAAAAAATACGAACGGTATTATTGCTGAGTTTAAAAGAAAATCGCCCAGTAAGGGTTTTATAAATCAATTTGCCAATGTAGTTGAAATAACCGAAGGTTACACAAATGGGGGAGCAGCTTGCTTATCCGTACTTACAGATAATCAATTTTTCGGTGGTAGTACAGATGATTTGGTTGCTGCAAGAACAAATCAAATTCCTATTTTACGAAAAGATTTTATTATAGATGAATACCAGATTGTAGAAGCAAAAGCAATGGGTGCTGATATAATTCTATTAATTGCTGCCTGTCTTTCTGTTGAGGAAGTTAAAAGACTTGCTGCATTTGCGGTTTCACTTGGTTTGGAAGTTTTACTGGAACTGTATGATGAAAGTGAACTGGCCCATATTTGTGATGAAACTATTTTAGTGGGTGTAAATAACCGCAACCTGAAAGATTTTAAAGTTGATGTAAATGCATCTTTAGAAATGGCTAAAAAAATACCTGATAATAAAATAAAGATTGCTGAAAGTGGAATTAGTGATCCTGGCATGATTAAAATATTTAAACAGGCAGGGTTTAAAGGGTTTTTAATTGGGGAAACTTTTATGAAAGAAACCAATCCTGCCATGGCTTTTAATACCTTTGCAAAAAATATAGATCTATGATGAACATTAAAGTTTGTGGAATTACGTCCAAAAAACAGCTACAGCAATTAGAAGGCTTAAATATTGCATATGCAGGATTTATATTTCATGAAGGATCGCCACGATTTGCCGGAGAAAAAATGGCTGAAGAAGATTTGATAGGGATGGATTTAGATATAAAAAAAGTAGGCGTTTTTGTAGATGCAGAATATGAAGATATCATGGAAATGGTGGAGAAATTTGAATTAGATATGGTGCAGCTTCACGGGAATGAATTACCCGAACTTTGTAAAGAACTATCTGAAGATACAGAAGTAATAAAAGTTTTTAGTATTGGAAAAGAGGTGGGTTCTATCGAAAAAATGATTGCCCCATACGACGACGTTTGTGATTATTATTTATTTGATACAGCAGTGAAAGGTAGCAAGGGCGGTACAGGTGAGAAATTTGACTGGAAGAAATTAGCTAATACAAAAATTGAAAAACCGTTTTTTTTAAGCGGTGGGATTGGTCCTGAAGATGCAGCGATGGTTAAGAAATTTAAGCATCCTGATTTTTTTGGAATTGATGTAAACAGCAAATTTGAAAAAGAACCAGGTGTAAAAGATATGGGATTAGTATTGGGCTTTGTGAAGAATATGAAGTAAAAAGCCCATCCTATCTTTCCTGAAGTAAAGCGAAAATGAGAAGCATTTAGCGAAGATGGAATTAAATAATAATGAAGAAAGAATTGAACTTTAACTGAGATAACACATTAGGATATACTTTTAAATATTACAAATTGAAACAAAGTAAAAGAAATAAAATATTTTCTGAACCTGACCGGAATGGTTACTACGGTGAATTTGGTGGCGCATTTATTCCTGAAATGCTTCATGCAAATATTGAAACATTAAAGAAAAATTATTTAAAAATATCTTCTACAAAAAAATTTAAAAAGGAGTTTCATAGCCTTTTAAAAGACTTTGCAGGCAGACCAACTGCTTTGTATTTTGCCGAAAATCTAAGCAAAGAATTTAACACAAATATTTATTTAAAGAGAGAAGATCTTTGCCATACAGGTGCTCATAAAATTAACAATACTATTGGGCAGGTACTTGTTGCAATAGCTTTGGGTAAAACAAGAATTATTGCGGAAACTGGTGCAGGGCAACACGGTGTTGCAACAGCCACTGTTTGTGCATTAAAAGGGTTGGAGTGTATTGTTTACATGGGCGAAAAAGATATTGAACGCCAGGCACCAAACGTAGCACGTATGAAAATGTTGGGTGCAAAAGTCATTCCTGCCACAAGTGGAAGTAAAACGCTGAAAGATGCTACCAACGAAGCTATCAGAGACTGGATCAACAACCCTACGGATACACATTATATTATAGGAAGTGTTGTAGGTCCACATCCTTATCCTAATATGGTAGCTAAATTTCAAAGTGTAATAAGCAGCGAAATAAAGAAGCAGTTAAAGAAACAAACAGGTTCGGAGTTGCCTGACTATGTTATAGCCTGCGTTGGTGGTGGCAGCAATGCAGCGGGTGCTTTTTATCATTTTCTGGAAGATAAAAAGGTGAAAATTATTGCAGTAGAAGCTGCAGGTTGCGGCGTAAACAGTGGCATGAGTGCAGCTACCACTGCACTTGGAACTACCGGTATTTTGCATGGAAGTAAAAGTTTATTAATGCAAACCGCAGATGGCCAGGTTATAGAACCGCACAGCATTTCAGCAGGATTGGATTACCCCGGCATCGGTCCAATGCATGCAAATCTTTTTAAATCAGGCAGAGCAAAGTTTATCAGTATTACGGATGATGAGGCATTAAAAGCTGCTTTTCATTTATCAAGAACGGAGGGCATCATTCCTGCGTTGGAAACCGCTCATGCTTTTGCTGTTTTAAATGAAATCATTTTTAAAAAGGATGATGTTGTAGTAATCAACCTTAGCGGGAGAGGAGATAAGGATTTGGATACTTATATGAAATATTTGTAGAAGAATAAATGTACAAATATGCAAATGTGAAAATAAAAACTCTGCGTAAACTCTTCGAACTCTTTTCTCTGCGGTGAACAAAAACTAACAACAAATGAACAATAAACTCACACAACTTTTTCAAAATAAAAATAAAAAACTGCTCAATGTTTATTGTACTGCAGGTTACCCGAAAAAGGAGAGTACCTCCGAAGTATTATTGGCGTTGCAAAATAATGGGGTGGATATGATTGAAGTGGGAATGCCCTACAGCGATCCAATTGCTGATGGTCCTGTAATACAGCAAAGTAATTTAGTTGCCATTGAAAATGGTATGACAATTCATTTGCTTTTTGAACAACTGAGTAAAGTAAAAAATTCAATAACTGTTCCACTTATTATGATGGGATATTTAAATCCTGTACTGCAATATGGATTGGAAAAATTTTGTGAAGACGCTGCTTCGGCAGGAATAGCAGGAATCATTTTGCCCGATTTGCCCATGTACGAATATGAAGAAATGTATGCGTCAATATTTAAAAAAAATGGGCTAAGTTTTATTTTTTTAATCACGCCACAAACTTCTGAAGAGAGAATAAAAAAAGCAGATAAATTAAGCAGTGGTTTTCTTTATGTGGTTTCCTCTTCTTCTACAACTGGTAATAATTTAAATACTGAAAACAAGACTGCTTATTTTGAAAGGATTGCAGGAATGAAGTTGAAAAATCCATTGATGATTGGGTTTGGCATAAACAACAAACAAACCTTCGAAAGTGCCTGTAGTTATGCTGCTGGTGGAATTATTGGTAGTGCTTACATAAAAGCGTTGGGCGATAACGATCATATCAATGAAGCGACATTGAGTTTTGTTCAAACCATTCGATAGGGTCGTTTTAACAATCATTAAGTTTATCATTTGTTTGAATAAATTATATTGCACTATAAAATTTTTAAATGAAAAAATATATGCGCCACTTTTTAAAAAACATGGATTAAGTTTCATTTTTTTAATAACACCTCAAACATCAGAAGAGAGAATAAAAAAAGCAGACAATTTAAGTAGTGGATTTCTTTATGCAGTTTCATCTTCTTCTACAACTGGTAATAATTTAAATACTGAAAACAAGACTGCTTATTTTGAAAGGATTGCAGGAATGATGTTGAAAAATCCATTGATGATTGGGTTTGGCATAAACAACAAACAAACCTTCGAAAGTGCCTGTAGTTATGCTGCTGGCGGAATTATTGGTAGTGCTTACATCAAAGCGTTGGGCGATAACGATCATATCAATGAAGCGACATTGAGTTTTCTTCAAACCATTCGATAGGGTCGTTTTTAACAATCATTAAGTTTATCATTTGTTTGAATAAATTATATTGCACTATAAAATTTTTAAATGAAAAAATATTTCTTTTTATTGTTTTTTACACCTGCTTTCTTACATGCACAGGTTACAAATAAAAAAACAGTTAACACAAAAAAAACTGTTACAACTAAAATTGCAGCCCAAAACAAAACCACAAAACAAGTAAAGGTTGCTGGTGGTTTCTTGATTAATGGCAATGTTGAAGGCATAGCTGACGGAACGATTTTAAAATTATTGAATGGAAATACAGGTGTCGAGGAATCAAATACAACCGTACAAAAAGGTAAGTTTAGCTTTATTGGTAAAGTTGCTAGTCCTGATTTTAAAGTAATTGGTGTAAATGGACAAGCACCTTTTATTACTGTTTTTTTGGACAACAGCGAGGTTAATATAAATGCTAAAAAAGTTGCTTTTGACAAAGCGGAAATTAAAGGGTCAGTCTCGCACAATGATTTTGTCGCATTTACAAAAACTACAAAACCATATGAAGATTTATTAATGGGTAAGGGAAGATTCGAATCAAAATTTATGGATGAAGCTGCGGCAACTATAGAAAAATTTGTGAACTCACATACAGATTCTTATATTTCACCTTTGGCTATTTACAGGCAAAATCAGATAACAGGAGATTATGTAAAACTTGAATTGCTTTATAATAATTTATCAGCACCGGTAAAAGCATCACCCATTGCAAATTATTTAGCACAGCAAATTGAACAGAACAAACAAGCCGGTTATGGAAAACCATTAGCCATTTTTTCTCAGGCAGATACAAGTGGAAAAGAAATTTCG